>CAMBWJ010000147.1 GCA_945871545.1 uncultured Clostridia bacterium
CACCCGGTCCGTCTTCTTATGTATTCCAATCCCCGCGCCCGGTGTGGGGTGCGCGCGTCGTTTGTTAATACTTGGGCGTTTTGGTGTTATTTCAATCCACGCTCCCCGTGTGGGGAGCGACCGATTCCCATCATGATTTCTGCAAACGCAGAATTATTTCAATCCACGCTCCCCGTGTGGGGAGCGACATCGCCAGGACATCAACCGGCAAATCCGGGAGCTATTTCAATCCACGCTCCCCGTGTGGGGAGCGACGCGGTCGGAACGAAGTATTTGAGGTGGGACGGAAATTTCAATCCACGCTCCCCGTGTGGGGAGCGACCAGCGCGGCGGCTTCGGATCGCGACAGGCAAATGATTTCAATCCACGCTCCCCGTGTGGGGAGCGACTGAAGCGCGCCTGCTCCGCACCGCTGAGCTTCAGATTTCAATCCACGCTCCCCGTGTGGGGAGCGACGCAGCAGAGGGGGTTAGTTACTGATGGCGTACAATTTCAATCCACGCTCCCCGTGTGGGGAGCGACGTCGCGGCGAACACGGATAAACTGGATCATGATAAATTTCAATCCACGCTCCCCGTGTGGGGAGCGACCAAAGTATAGTTCAAATATTTGCCGCCAAAAATATTTCAATCCACGCTCCCCGTGTGGGGAGCGACAGCAGAAATGCACAAAATCAACCATGCATTTCTGCAAAGGTTTTCCAATTTTAGGGATATGCGCGGGAGGTTTCATCCGCATGCGGGGCGCGACAGCATCATCTGCCTCATTTTCCCTGCCCCAAACAGGTGCGAACCTGACGGGAAAACCATGTGCGCCCGGGGTTCGCAGCTAGATGATTATGGGTTCTTCGGGTCGATAGCTGGCCTTGCAGCCGAAGTGTTCGATTTTCTTCTCATATTGCTTGCCGAGGTAATAGAATCGCAGGCTATCCTTCTCCGCGTCCATTATGGAGCAGAGCTTCGCCTGGAGCATCCGGCACTGCGCTGCATCCAGCAGACATTCAAATACGGAATTCTGCACCCGCTGGCCATAGTTGACGCATTCCTTTGCAATCCTGCGCAAGCGCTTGCGACCGGCGGCATCCTCCGTGTTTACGTCGTAGGTAATGAGCACCAGCATTGAATCACTTCCATAAAAATGGTGGGTAGGCATCCGGATCGCCGCGGAGATGGCGCGCCAGCAGCAGCGCCTGGACGTAGGGGATCATGCCCCATGCCAGCTTTTCTCCCAGATAGGGATGCGTCAGGGTCTCGCGCTTCTTTTCCTGCCAGGTCTTCAGGAAGCTGCGTCGCCCATCGTCCGTCAGCAGGACAGCGCCGCTGCTCTGCGTCTGAAAATCCTCCGGCCGGAGCATGCGATTGTTGATGACGGTCAGCACAAAGCGATCCGCCATGCATGGCCGCAGCTCCTCCATCAGGTCCAGCGCCAGGGAAGCCCGGCCCGGGCGATCCGTGTGGAGAAAGCCCACGTAGGCGTCCAGGCCGACGGCTTCCAGCGCGGAGGCGCAGTCGTGGCTCAGCAGGCTGTAAGCAAAGGACAGCATGGCGTTGACCCGGTCCAGGGCTGGCCGACGGCTGCGGCCATGAAAGAAGAAGGCTTCCTTCCGGTTCAGGATCATTTCATCGAACACGCCGAAATATGCGGCTGCGCCCACGCCCTCCAGACCCCGCAGCGCATCGTTTTCCGTTGCCTCCGCCACCTGCCGCAGCAGGCCATGCAGCTCCTGGCTGGCGCGACTCAGCGCTTCCACATCCACCCGCATGCCATGATCCCTGCGGGTTCGCTCGATGCTCCAGCGGGCATTGTGCAGTTTGCCGAAAATCATGTTCCGGGCGATCCGGCAGCTTTCCTCCGGATTGTCCGCGACCCGATACTGCTTTCGGCGCAGCAGCACGTTTCCGCTGTTTTCTCCGCTGATCCGGGCAAGAAAGCGGCCTCTGGGGCTGCAGAAGGCCAGGCCGATGCCCTTTTCAGCACATGCGCCCATCAGGGCCGGGGATGCGCCGGAGTAGGAGAAGCTGACGATGCTCTGCAGCGTGTGCAGGGGATAGCGGGCGACGGCCTGCCTGTCCCGGTTGGCGACCACATTCTCGCCATCCAGCGAGAGGTAGACGTCCTCCGAGGTCACAAACAGGGTGTTGAGCAGCTGCTTCATGCTTTCTCCTCCATGGCATCCTTCAGATAGGCCGCGACGGAGCGGGTTTTCATCAGTTTGGGCAGGCACAGCTCCTTGAGAGAGCAGGCATTGCAGTGCTTGCCCGGCTTCACTCTGGGCGTGTGGCCGCGCTTAAACAGCTCGTGCATCTCCTCCAGCATCCGGCGAACCTCGCCGCGCAGTTCCTCAGTAAAGGGAACCGTAACTCTGCGCCGGATCTCGCCGTAGTAGAGCGAGCCCTCGGGAATCCGGCAGCACAGCATCTCCTCCAGGCACAGGGCCTGGCCGCAGAGCTGAAGCGCGTCCCCGGTGTCCTCGCGGGGACTGCCCCGCTTGTATTCCACGGGGCAGGGCTGCCAGAGGCCGCCCTTCCCACGAAGGGGAATGCCCGTGTTGCCTCGGTGGTATTCCAGCACGTCGCACTGGCCGGAAACGCCCAGTGTTGGAGAAAAGACGCTGACGCTGCGGGTGACGTACAGCTCGCCGCGGCTCTCCTGAAAGCCGGCGTCGTGAGCATTGCGATGCATCAATGCGCCGTTCACCGTGCGGAAATTCTCCGCCCACTGCTGCTCGATGTGAATCAGCGCCCACTGGCGGCGGCAGAAGCGGAAGTGCTGCAGCCCGGACAACAGGAGGAACGATTCTTCGGAATAATTCATCACATCCGGATGCAGGTCACGCCGTCGGGGAGGCGGGCCTCATCCACGGTCACCGCGTAGTCGGCGTAGGATCTGGCTGCGCTCACGCCATCCTTCCGGCACGCCTTGACCAGATCGAACAGCCTGTGCGCGGGAGCGTTGCCCAGCTCGGAGTCGTGCCGGAACACGATCAGCTCCCGCACCGCCATGTTGCCCCGGGCTGCGGAGTGGTCGTACTCGAACATGTTCAGGATGGCCTGCCACAGCAGTTCCAGATCGGCTTCGGAAAAGCCGGTGGTCTTGCGGGCGAGGTTGGCAGAGATGTAGCCCTCCACACGGTACAAAGCGTAGGGGACGATGTACTTCCGGCCCATCTCGGTGCCCTTGTTCTCCGCATCGGCCTCGGTGGTGATGGCCACGCGGGTGATGGTCACCTCCTGGGGCACGATGGGATCCACACTGCGGGCAAAGCCCAGCTGGACGGGACCGCGCACCTGACCGCAGTTCAGCGCACCCTTGACGAAGGTGGTCATGACTGCGCCGAAGGTGCGGATGTCGTAGAAATTGGAGCACATGAAGTCGCGCAGAAGCGCATCCAGATTCGCGTCCTTCTTCTTGGCCTCCTTCAGCTTGGCGGGGTCCACATTGAAGTGGGCGCAGGCCTCCGCGTCGCTGCGGTTCAGCGGAACGCCATCCTTCACATAGATGCGGTAGCCGGGTTCGTCCTCCCTGACGGTCTCCACGTAATTGCGAATCTTCCGCTTCAGGCACACGTCAGTCACCAGGCCATGGCCGGTCTCCGGGTCGATCCGGGGCATGTTGCCCGCGTCGGGATCACCGTTGGGATTGCCGTTCTCCACGTCGAACAGGATGACGAATTCGTAACGATTCTTGATGGCGCTCATTCTTCAGTCTCCTCCTTTTTGTTGTAGCGGGCTTGCTTCTGATGGTAGTAGCCAAGGTTGAAGGAACCCTGTTCCGGCAGGGTCAGACGCACGGGGTAGGCTTCCCCGAAAAAGTCCTTGAGCTGTGCAATCTGCTGGTCAAAGTACACGCGCAGCTTGGGATTCAGCTTCCGCAGATGCTTCGGGCAGAGATTGTCGAGGATCGGAAAGATGGTGGCGGGGATGGAAGCCGCCGAATTGAAGTATTTGTCCTTGATGGTCGCGTTGATCCCCGGATTGGCCTTCTCCTGCACGGCCTCATAGACCGCAAACAGGCGACCGAGGGTATAGGGAATGTTTGTGCTGTTTTCGTTCAGGCTCACATGCAGGACCTCCTCTGGACATCTTGGATCTGGGTTTCTGAGATAATAGGCCTTCAGGATTGCTGCCCGGCCCGGAGTGATCTCTCGCTCCGCCCGGATGCGCAGCATGGTAGCTTCCAGCAGGGCGGCAGGGTAGGGGTGATTGGAAAAAATGGCTCTTGCGGTGGCACCCGCTACCACCGGACTGGGGGATTTGTCCCGGGAGTTCAGGTTCACCGTCTCCCGCAGCATGGCCCAGAGCGGAATATACTCGAATTGTCTCCCCACAATCCGCATTCGTTCGTGATGCTCGCCGATGTTCCGCATCAGCTCGCCGAAGGAGTTGCGATAGAAGAAGCGAACGGACAGCCGGGCAGCGTTGGGAGACAGCCCCAGGATGTAGAAATTGCGGCTGGGATCCAGATTGAGCTCCGCACAGGGACGCGAGAGCAAATTTCTGGTAGATCGGTTCCGCACCCTCCGCCCAGCAGACCACGGTGGTATCACCGATGCGCTGCACATTGTCTCGATCCGCCAGCAGGTAATTCAGCGCGGAGGTATAGGCGAAGGCGGCATACTTTCCCACCGGGGCGTTCAGGCTCTGCTCCTTGCCGTAGGAGCAGAGTGAGGGAGAGTTGAAGGACACGATGGTTGCGCCGCTGGACTGTGCGCCCGCAACGCCCTTGATGTTGGGATGCACCGGCTCTGGCACGTCCAGCAGCCCCGTCACCAGACACTGCACCTTCTCACCTTCGCTGCGGCCATACGCGCTGTCCCATGCGGCCTGAACGGCGGGATCCTCCTGCACAAAGCGGCCATCGAAGCGGAACACCAGATTGGCACCCTTCATCAGATCCTCCCAGCAGTCGGTCAGAGCCGGGTGGAGCTGCGCGCGCTCCGGTTGCCATGCATCGAAAAAGGCGAGCACGGCCCGCGCTGCGGCGGACTCCACATCGTCCAGCAGCCGGTGGTGCAGCTGGGCGCAGGCCTCAAAGCACTTGCGGCTGCGCTCCGGCTTGCCCTTTTCATCCACGCCCAGCAGGTAGCTGGAGTTGTCCCAGAGGAAGTTGGGCACCACGCCGGACGAGCGCGTCACCGCCGCCGGGAGCTCCATTTTCTGCGGGCAAAGCACGGTCTTCTTTCCGGACTGATCCTCTTGGTACAGGGGAACCGCCTCCGTCAGCGCCCCGTCCTCCGACAGACAGAGCGCATAGCCGATGGACGCGCTGCTCCAGCCCCGTCGGGCGATGTCGCCCCGGTCGGACAGATCCTGATACAGCTGCGTCAGCGCCTGCAGAATCATCGAACCACCCCCTGCGCGTCACGGCTCGGAACCTCCAGCACCCCGTCCCGGAGCACAGCCCGGAAAAACATGGGCGTGATGTTTTCCGGATCGGAGTAGTCCATGTCCAGCAGCATCCAGCCCAGGTCCTTCTCGCCCAGCAGTTCCTCCGGGCAGGGCG
>CAMBWJ010000148.1 GCA_945871545.1 uncultured Clostridia bacterium
GCTGCGGGCCTTCCAGGACGAGGTGTTCTACGAAATGCTGGATCGCATCCGCGCCGCCGCACAGGACGTGGCCGGGGAGATCGGCTGCACCGTGCGCTTCACCACCAGCGAGGGCTATCCCGCGGTGATGAATCCCCCGGAGCTGTGCAAAAGGGTGCGCGACTCCGGGATCGGCTATCAGGAGCTTGCAAAGCCGGTGATGATCACCGAGGACTTCTCCTGGTATCAGCGAAGCCTTCCCGGCATGTTCTTCTTTCTGGGCACGGGCCCGTCGCCCGCGCTGCATTCCGACAAATTCAACTTCGATGAGTCCGTGCTGGATGCGGGCGCGGACTTTCTGGAGAAAATCGCATTGCATCTGAACTGATATACAATAGGAGGAAATCACCATGAATCAGAGCATCTTCAAGGGCATCGCCACCGCACTCATCACTCCCTTCACCGCAAGCGGCGAGGTGGATTACGACGCATATGGCAGACTCATCGACTGGCAGATCGAGAGCGGCATCGACGCAATCGTCAGCTGCGGCACCTCCGGCGAGGGCCCGACCCTGAGCGACGCGGAGCACAAGGAGGTCGTGCGCTACGCCGTGGAGCGCGCCAACGGCCGCGTCCCGGTGATCGCGGGCACCGGCAGCAACGACACCGCCTACGCGGTGGAGCTGACGAAGTTCGCCAGCGAGGTCGGCGCGGACGCGATGCTGGTGGTCACCCCCTACTACAACAAGGCCACCCAGGAGGGCCTGTACCGCTCCTTCATGACCATCGCGGACGCGAGCACCAAGCCGCTGATTCTGTACAACGTGCCCTCCCGCACCGGCTGCAACATCCGGCCCGCCACCTACCTGCGCCTGTCCGAGCATGAGAACATTCAGGCCATCAAGGAGGCCAACGGCAACATCTCCGCCATCGTGGAGACCATGTCCCTGGTGCACGGCAAGCTGGATCTCTACTCTGGCAATGACGATCAAATCGTGCCGATCCTGTCCATGGGCGGTCTGGGCTGCATCTCCGTGCTGTCCAACCTGCTGCCGAAGGAGACCTGCGAGATTACCCGCCGCTACTTCGCGGGCGACGTTGCCGGAGCCGCCGAGCTTCAGATGCGCTACGTGCCGCTGATCAACGCCCTGTTCTGCGAGGTCAACCCGATCCCGGCGAAGGCGGCCATGGCGGCGATGGGCTACTGCGAGGACGTGCTGCGCCTGCCGCTGACCCCCATGGAGAGCGCCAACCGTGAGCGCCTGCTGGGCTGCATGCGTAGGGAGGGCCTGATCGGATGAAGATTATTGTCAACGGCGCCTGCGGGCGCATGGGCCGAGAGCTGATCCGGCTGATCGGGGAGGATCCCCGGCTGGAGCTTGCCGCAAAAGTAGACGCGAAGGGCGACGGCGCGGAGGTGCTGACCGATCTGACCAATGCGCCCGCTGCCGACGCGATCATCGACTTCTCCCACCACAGCGCAGTCGGCGCCCTGCTGGACGCTGCCGAGGCGCAGAGCTGCCCGGTGGTCATCGCCACCACCGGCCACGATGCGGCGGAGCTTGCGCGCATCCACGCTGCTGCGGAGCGCATTCCGGTCTTTTACAGTGGAAACATGTCCGTGGGCGTGGCCCAGCTGTGCCGCATGGCCCGGGAGACGGCGCGGCTGTTCCCGGAAGCGGACATTGAGATCGTGGAAACCCACCACAAGCACAAGGCGGACGCGCCCAGCGGCACCGCAAAGATGCTGTTCAATGCCGTGAAGGAGGTTCGTCCCGAGGCGGAGATGGTCTGCGGCCGCAGCGGCATGCAGCCCCGCACGCCGAACGAGGTGGGCGTGCACTCCCTGCGCATGGGCGAGGTGGTCGGCATCCACGAGGTGCACATCTGCACCGCGAGTCAGACCATCACCCTGAAGCACGAGGCCCACAGCCGCGCGCTGTTCGCCGAGGGCGCGATCTGCGCGGCGGAGTTCCTGGTGAATCAGGGCGCGGGCTTCTACGACATGAAATCAATGATCTGACGGAGGACACAGAGATGCTCAAGACGGTAAAATTCGGCGGCAGCTCACTGGCGGACGCGGCGCAGTTCAAAAAGTGCGCGGACATCATTCACAGCGATGCGTCGCGCCGCTACGTGGTGGTGTCCGCGCCGGGCAAGCGCCACTGGAACGACATCAAGGTCACCGACCTCCTGTACCGCTGCTGCGACGCGGCGCACAAGGATCTCGACTTCTCCGACAGCTTCCGCCTGGTGCGGGAGCGCTACTGCGGGATCGTGCGCGAGCTGGGGCTGGAGCTCGACCTGACCGCCAAGCTTGACCACATCGAGAACAAGCTGCGGGGCAAGGCCGACCGGGACTACGCCGGAAGCCGGGGCGAGTACCTCAGCGCCATGGTCATGTCCGCCTATCTGGGCTGGCCGCTGATCGACTCCGAGGACTACATCCTCTTCCGCGAGGACGGCAGCTTCGACGCGGAGGGCACGCAGGAGAAGCTGTCCTTCATCCTGGAGGATACGCCCTGCGCGGTGTTCCCGGGGTTCTACGGCGGTCTGCCGGACGGCAGGGTACACACCTTCAGCCGGGGCGGCTCGGATATCTCCGGCGCGATCGTGGCGCGCGCGTCTGCCTCCGACCTCTACGAGAACTGGACGGACGTGTCCGGCCTGCTCAGCTGCGACCCGCGCATCGTGGACAATCCCGCGCCCATCGACGTGATCTCCTACGCCGAGCTGCGCGAGCTGGCCTACATGGGCGCGTCCGTGCTGCACGAATCCGCCATCTTCCCGGTGAAGGCGGCGGGCATTCCCGTCAACATCCGCAATACCAACGATCCCGACGCGCCCGGCACCATGATCCAGACCAACCCCAAGGAGCGCCATGGACGCACCATCACCGGCATTGCGGGGCGCGGCTGCTACACCAGCATCATGATCGAGAAGGATCAGATGAACGAGGAGGTCGGCTTCGCCATGCGGGTGCTGCAGGTGCTGGCGCGCCACAACATCATCGTGGAGCACATCCCCACGGGCATCGACATCATGTCCGTGATCGTGCCCAGCGACCAGCTTGCGCCCCGGCGCGACGAGGTCATGGCGGAGCTGTGGGCCGAGACCCGGGCGGATTCCATCAAGCTCAACGACAACATGGCGCTGCTGACGGTGGTGGGCCAGGGCATGAAGAACCAGCTCGGCGCTGCGGGCCGCGTGTTCAGCGCGCTGGGCCACGCGGGCATCAACGTCAACATGATCGACCAGGGCTCCGACGAGCTGAACCTGATCATCGGCATCGACGCGGAGGATCTGAATCCCGCCATCCGCGCGCTTTACCGCGAATTCTTCGGCTGAGAGAAGCAAATTGTCGCCGGGAAGCCTTGTCTTTCGCAACCGTTTGCTATATAATAGAATCATAACTTTGTGTCCGGTTCGCGGTAAATGCATCTGCCATTTCTGCGAACCGCGCCTGTATATAATAAGAAAGCATTGCGAATGCGCGGAGGTAGAATATGATCAGTCTGGGTGTCGATATCGGCGGAACCGGTGCAAAATGCGTGGCCTTTCGGGACGACGGCGAACAGCTGGCGCTGAGCTATGTGGAGTATCCCAACCCGCCCGGAAAGGTGAATCTGGAGGCGGAGGTGCTGTCCGCGTCGGTGGTGCAGGTCATCCGCGAATGCGTGGACGCGCTGCCGGACAAAAATGAGGTTGCGGCGATCACGGTGTCCTCCTTCGGCGAGTCCTTTGTGCCGGTGGACGATCAGGGCCGGGCGCTGACCGACATCATCATGTACTTCGCGGACTCCTCCTCGAAGGAGTTCGATGCACTGGTGGAGAAGGTGGGCCCGGAGAAGTTCATGCAGACCGCGCGCATCATGCCGGACGCGTCCTACTCGCTGGCGAAGATGCTTTACACCCTTCAGGTGGCCGAGCGCCCGGTGTGGAAGTTCCTGCTGATCGCGGGCTACATCTGCTACCGCCTGAGCGGCGTGCCCGCGACGGACGTGTCGCTGGCCTGCCGCACGCTGCTCTACGATGTGGAGAAGCGCTGCTGGTCGCAGGAGCTGCTGGATGCAGCGGGGCTGTCCGTCGATCAGCTGCCCGAGGTCTACGAGACGGGAAGCGATCTGGGGCCGCTGCTGCCGGACGTGGCGCAGCGCCTTGGCCTTTCCGAGAAGGTGCGCGTGGTCATCGGAGCGCACGACCAGATCGTCAATGCCCTGGCCTGCGGCGTGCACAAGCCCGGTGACGCGATGGACGGCACCGGCACCACCGAGTGCATCGAGCCGCTGTACGCCTCCATCCCTGAGGATGCGGGCTACACCCGCGAGAACTACGCCTGCGTGCCCTACGTGGACGGGCGCGGCTACGTGACCTACGCCTACAACACCTCCGGCGGCATGGTGGTGAAGTGGTACCGCGACCAGCTGGCCAGGCACCTGCGCCAGCAGGCGAAGGACGAGGGCGTGAGCATCTACGACATCCTCAACCGCGTGTGCCCGGAGGAGCCGACAGAGCTGATCGTGCTGCCGTACCTGCAGGGCATGGGCGGCACGCCGGACATCGAGACGGCGGCAAGGGGCGTGTTCTGGGGCGTGTCCATGAACACCGGGCTTCCGGAGCTGTACCGGGCGATTCTGGAGGGACTGACCTTCGAGATGGCCTACAATCTGGAGCGCCTGGAGCACTACGGCGTCGCGCCCAAGCGGCTCTACGCCTGCGGCGGCGGCGCGCGCTCGAAGGTGTGGCTGCAAATCAAGGCGGACATCTGGAACCGGGAAATCCTGCCGGTGGAGACCCCGGAGACCGGCGCGCTGGGCAGCGCGATCCTGGGCTTCGCGGCGGTCACGGGAGAGAAGGATCGGTGCAAGGTTGCGGAGAAGTTCGTGCGCATCGGCGAAGCGGTGCAGCCGAACCCGGCCCGCGTGGCGATCTATAAGGAAAAGTATGAAAAGTACAAGCGGCTGCGCGGCATGCTGCTGGATGAGACGCGAAATGCGCGCTGAAGCATTGCAATATGGAAGTGCGGGGCATCCCATTGGGGAGGCTCCGCATTTTTGTCTTATGCAATTCCCAGCGCCGGATTGAGGGACAGATTTCCGGTGCAAAGGTTTGGCAGAGAGGGGTGCGTCAGGTCGCACAGCCGCCCGGTGTGGACGATTTGGATTCCGGGCAGGTGCAGCAGATCCTCGGGCCGCATCAGCGACGGAGCCTTGGGCAGAACTACCGCGCCGCAGTTCTCCAGCATCCCGGCGACAAACTGGGAGCAGAAGCAGCGCCCGTCGCGCTCCAGCTCCCTACCCGCGTGGCAGCACAGCAGTCCGGCGACGGAGTAGCGGTAGCGCGCCGCATCCGAAAGCATCGCCTCGATCTCTTCGCGGAGGCGGCGGTGGGTTGCATCGTCCACCTGCAGCTTGAGCAGCGCGCAGGGCATGTAGCGGTGCAGGTCGTAGTAGCCGCCGCACAGCTCCTCGCACACCAGACCGGCGGGCAAGGGAAGGGAAGTGTACCTG
>CAMBWJ010000149.1 GCA_945871545.1 uncultured Clostridia bacterium
GGAAGCAAGGCTGCAAATGAAGGCGCATACACAGACGTATGTAACTGAAATTTGCGGCCGTAGCTGACGCAGTAAGCAAAAATGCCCACCGATTTCATTATTTCGGTAGGCATTTTTGAGTTTGCAGGCTTTATCAGTGTTCTGGGTTTATGCGCCCTCGATCTGATACTTCAAGCAGATATCCAGCATGTAGCCGGTGCTGCCGAGGTAGTTGATCTGCACCCAGTTGTAGTCGCTCTTGGCGTCGTCGATGAACTTGACGATCGTCACCTCCGCGCCCACCTCGAGCACGCTGATCTTGTCCGCCTTCTTGGCAGGCTCCTCGTAGAGGTAGGGCTTGATCTTCTTGCCGTCCACCGTGGGCGAGACGACGGTGGCGGGAATCTCCACATCCATCTCGTAGACCGCAAGATCGTACAGGCTCACGGAGCTCTCCTCCACTTCCTCCTCCAGATCCGCGACGCTGCCCTCCCAGAAGCTCAGGTACTGGTTCATCAGATAGCCGATGGCCTCCTCGTAGCCCACCTTCGTCCAGTCGCCCTCCTGGGCAAGCACGCGCAGGTTGGTTCCGTTGGGCACCTGCGCCAGAATGTCCGCCTCGGAGCTCGGCTCGGCGCGCAGGTTCAGGCGCACATCGTCGGAGCCGGTGGTCACCGTGGCGTACTCCACGGTTTCCTCCGCATAGGAGGTGAACTGCTCGCTGGTGTAGAGTGCGGAGAAGGTGTCCGCGAAGTCCTTCGCGCCGTTCATACGCTCCTCAATCGTCGCGCCGATGGAGTAGCTCGCGCCGTCCGCGCCGGTGTAGCGCAGGATGTAGTTGTAGTCCACGCCGGCCTTCTTCAGATACTTGGTGTACATGTAGCCGCTGACCTTGCCGGAAATGATGTTCGCCCAGTCGCCGTCCGTGCTGACCACCATCACGGTATCGCCGATGTACGCCTTGCCCAGCGCGTCGCTCTTTGTGTCGGGCTCGGAGCGAATGATGACGTTGGCCTTGGCGTTCACCGTCGCCAGCTGAATCTCCTCCGTGACCAGCTCCGCCTGGGGAATGGAATCCGCGCCGAAGGCGGTCTCCAGCTGGTTGACCACATAGTAGATCGCCTGCTGGATTTCCGGAGTGAGCACGCCGTCTGTCTCATAGCCGCAGGCCTGCTGGAACTTTTTCACCGCCTCAGTGACGTCCAGATCGAGGATGGAATCGATGGCGCCGTCATACAGGCCCAGGGTCGCGAGCACCGTCTGAAGCTTCTTCACCACGGGGCCGCTCTTGCCCTCCTCCAGCGTGACCTCGCCCGCAGAGATGGGCGCCGCGTCGGAGTAGATCACCTGAAGCAGGCTCTCGGAGGTGATGCCGTTGTCGGCAAGGCCCAGATCATCCTGCAGATGCTTCACAGCAGCGATGGTCTTGGTGTCGTATGCGCCGTTGGACTCGCCCTCGTAGTAGCCCAGATCGGACAGGCGGTACTGCAAGTCCAGCACCTCCGCGCCCGAGGAGCCGCGGCCCAGATCGGTCTCGGAGTAGCCCAGAAATTCCCGGTAGGTCATGCCGTCCTCGCCGGTGTAGGACGAGATGTAGAGCAGCTTGCGCAGATCCTCGTCCAGCTCGCCGCTCTCATAGATCGTCACCTTCGTGCCCTTCAGGCAGTTCTTGGCGATGAACTCCGCGTCCTCCACCTGCAGGCGAATGCAGCCGTGGGAGGCGGGCATGCCGAACTGCTTCACCGCCGACTGGGACACGCTCTCCAGATTCTTTCGATTGCAGGGGAAGGAATGGAACAGGTAGCCGTTGATGATGCGGGTCGCCCACTTGGCGTACACGCCCAGCGCATAGAAGTTGTACCACTCCGAGCGCTCGTCAGGGCGTTCCTTGGCAGGCAGGTAGTACACGCCAGTGGGCGTCTCATGGCCGACGGTTCCCGTGGAGCAGAGCATCTGCCGGGCCACGCTGCCATCCGACGTATTGTAAATGGTGACAATCTGATTCGTGATGTCCACATCGATGAAGTACGGCATATCGTAGCCGCTGTCCGCAAGCGCGCCCTCCACAGACAGACCACACCAGGCAACCACCAGCGTCAATACAACGATCAAAAACCTCTTGGCTCGCATGCTCCCGACCCCTAGCTCTGTATTATTCTTACAGATTATAGCATATGCATGCTTTCCCATACAAGGCATTTTCCATGAATTTGCAGAAAAACCGCGCGTGAGATACAGAACATTCACGTTCGTCAACAGAGCCGCCAAAAAATTCCCCAACTGCGCTTGCACTGTGGCGCTTTTCGTGCTAATCTTATCCGAAAGAACGACAAAAGAAGGAAACCTATATGAATATTGAAAAGCGGGGTGCGTGCCTGCGGGCCTTCCGGGCGGCGCTGCCCCACACCATTCCCATCCTCGCCGGATACCTGTTTCTGGGCATGACCTACGGCGTGTACATGGTACAGTCCGGCTTCCCCTTCTGGATCCCGATGCTCACCACCCTGATCGTCTACGGCGTGTCCATGCTGGACAAGTACCGCGACACCGGAAGGAAGAAGCCCTATCTGATCTTCGCGCTGAGCGACGAGACCTTCTCGGTCACATGCTCCGCCGATGTGCCCGAGAATGTGGATCGCGGCTGGTTCTACTTCTTCGTGACCCTGTTGGATCAGCTCTACTGGTTCTCCGGCGCAACGCTGGGCGCGCTGGGCGGCATGCTGGTGGTCTACTGCCTGAAGAACGTGCAGCTCACCGGCGGCAGCCACGGTCTGCCCGAGTTGATCGCCATCGCCGTCGTCGCCGCGCTGCACCTGTGGAAGAAGCAGACCCTGCTCTCCATCGCGGGCGGCACCATCGTCTACATGCTGCTGGTGCAGCTCGTGTTCGTCTGATTCCTCGATACCTCTGCCGCAGGCCCGACTGACTTGCGGCATTTTTGCGCGTGAAATCCCGACCGTCTCCGAAGAAATTTCCCATTTTGTCAATTTGTTGCAATTATTTACCGTGCGTGCTATAATTGTAGAAGGGAAAAAATTGTGTTCTGAAGGGTGGATTGTGCATGAAAAACAGCGTTCGCAAGCTTCTGTGCGCCGCACTGGCGCTGCTGTTGGTTTTCGGAGCGGTGGAGGTTCCGCGCCTTCCCGCAGACGAGCAGGCCGCAGACGAATCGCTCCTCGCAATTCTCGGCCTTGCAGACCTTGACGACGCAGCGACAGGCCACGCAGCCTATGCGGAGGAGGTCCCTCCGGAGCCAGACTCCGGCGACCCTGCTTCGACGGACGAACCTTCTCCGAATGCGGAAGCAGCGGACGAAAGCACCGGCGAAACATCCGCGCCCGAGACCACCGGAGATCCCGAGTCCACCGCCACGCCCAATCCCACCGATGGCGCGCCGTCCGATCCCGACGAGAGCGATGTGCCCGGCGATCCCCAGAATTCCGCGTCTCCCGACGATGTGCGGCTCAGTCAGGGCTATGCGCGCATCGCCTCCGGCAGCAGCGTGCGCGTTGCTTCAGACAGCAGCGCCTCGGAGCTTGCCGTGCTGGACGCGGGCGCCGTCTATGTGGCGGAAGTGAAAGAAACCGACAACAGCGCGAAGATCTGCTTTGCCCATGAAAAGCTGGCCTACGTTGCCTGGGCGGACGCAGCCGACCTCACTCCCCTGACCGCAGAGGAGCTGGAGGTGCTGCGCATTCCCGCAGACGCACCGACCTACGGCGGGCACGCCCTGCCGGAGCCGGGTGCGCGCTTTCTGCTGCAATTGTCGATTGAAGCCTGCCCGGAGCTGTCGCCCGGCGACCAGGTCAAGCTCGCCGCCGCCTATTCCGACGGCAAGGTCTATCCCATCGAATGGAGCAGCAGCGATCCCTCCATCGCCGAAATTTCCGCCGACGGCACGCTGACTGCTGTCTCCCCCGGCGCAGCCACGATCACCGCAAGCGGCGTCTGCATGCCCGCCTCGATTGAGGTTGCGGTGTCCGAGCCGGAATCCATCTCCCTGAGCGCCGGCACCCTCACCATCGGCGCGGGCGAAACCGTGACCGACGGCCTGGTCTGCACGGTCACACCCGAGCGCCTCTCCGGCGAGCTGAGCTGGAGCAGCTCCAACACCCGCTATGTCAAGGTGGACAAGGCCAGCGGCGCGATCACCGGCGTGCGCACGGGCAGCGCCACCGTCACCGTCTCCACTCCCAGCGGCCTGACCGCCAGCTGCAAGGTGACGGTGCGCAGCGCACCCCGCAGCGTCAAGCTCAGCGCAGGCGCGACCACGCTGGGCGTGGGCGACAGAGCGGCCCTGTCCGTCAGCTTCAATTCCGGCGCGCACAGCTACGGAATCCGCTACGCCATCAGCGACGAGAGCGTCCTTCGCGCGGAGGACGGCCGCATTTATGCCGTCGCTCCCGGCACAGCCACCGTCACGGCCAAAACCTTCAACAATAAGACCTCCAGTCTGAAGCTCACCGTGGTTCCCGAGCCGGAATCCGTGGCCTTCAGCTCCGATGCAGCCGTGCTGGGCGTGGGCCAGACCCATGTCCTTTCCGCAGCGGTCAACAGCGGCTCCGCCGGCACGATCACCTACTCCGGCAGCGACGACGCCATTGCTACGGTCTCCGAGGATGGCAAGGTCGTCGCGCTGAAGGAGGGCGAGATCACCGTCACCGCCACCGCCTACAACGGCGTATCCGCCAGCCAGACCCTCAGCGTCGTTCCCGAACCCGGCCGGATCGACCTCTCCGCCTCCAGCGTCACCCTCTGCGTGGGCGAGAAGGTGGATGCGCCCGTGACCGTCCTCCCCGACAATGGCATGACCGCCGGGCTCTCCTTCAAGAGCTCCAGCACCCGCTACGCCAGCGTCAGCCCGACCGGGCGCGTCTCCGCCCTGCGCGCGGGCAGCGTCACCATCACCATCACCGCCTACAACGGCGTGACCGCAAAATACACCCTCAAGATCGTCAAGGCTCCCAGCAAGCTCACCCTCTCCGGCGTGAAGCTGCTAGGCGTGGGCGACAGCGCCGCCCTCAAGGTCTCCGCCAACTCCGGTGCAGGCGTGGGCCAGTACAGCCTGAGCAGCAGCGATCCCTCTGTGCTGGAGATCGACCCCGAGACCCGGCGGATCGTGGGCGTGGCTCCCGGCACGGCCACCGTCACCGTCAAGAACTTCAACAACAAGACTGCCAGCCTGAGCGTCACCGTGGTTCCCGAGCCGGAATCCGTGGCCTTCTCCTCCGACGCGCCGGTGCTGGGCGTGGGCCAGAGCTACACCCTGTCCGCAGCGGTCAACAGCGGCTCCGCCAGCGCCATCACCTACTCCGGCAGCGACGACGCCATCGCCGCGGTCTCCGAGGATGGCAAGGTCACCGCCCTGCAGAAAGGCACAATCACCGTCACCGCCACCGCCTACAACGGCGCATCCGCCAGCCAGACCCTCAGCGTCGTTGCCGAACCCAGCCGGATCGACCTCTCCGCCTCCAGCGTCACCCTCTGCGTGGGCGAGAAGGTGGA
>CAMBWJ010000150.1 GCA_945871545.1 uncultured Clostridia bacterium
GGTAGTATGGACTGGGCACAGAATGCGCCTGTATACTCATTGCCTCTCCTATCACACCATCTGCAAAAATGCAAGAACAGTGCACGGTGACACAAACCATTACAGCGCGCCGAAACATTTGCGCCCCAGGGCGGGATGCTTTGGCGCGCTTCATCGCGTCAATCAGTCGATCTTCTCCAACGCCTCGCAGATCGCGGAGATCATGTACAGCGATCCGCAGGCGCACACCACACCCTCGGGACCGGCGTGCTCGATGGCGGTCTGCACGCCCTCGGCCACGCTTTTACAGGCGCACACCGGCAGCCCGTAGCGCTCCAGGTGGCGGGCCAGGTCCTCTGCGGGCAGGGAGCGGGGGTTGTCGGGGGTGACGGTGACGAACTCCTTTGCGAAGGGGGCCAGCATGCGGAACATCTCGCCGTAGTCCTTGTCGGCCATGCAGCCGTTCAGGAAGGTGAGCTTCCGCCCGGGCAGATAGTCCCGGATGGCGCGCACCAGCGCCTCCAGGCACTGGGCGTTGTGGCCGCCGTCGATGATGAACAGCGGATTCTTGCGCATGACTTGGAAGCGCCCCGGCCAGCTGACCTTCTCCAGACCCGCGCGGACGGCGGATTCGGGAATGCTCCAGCCCTTGCCCTGCAGGGCCTGAAGCGTCGTCAGCACCGTGCAGGCGTTGTGCAGCTGGTGCTCGCCCAGCAGCGGGATGTGCAGGTTCTTCAGATCCTTCCAGTGGAACACCTGACCCTCCAGACCGTGGGAGACGGGGGTGAGATCGTCCATGGCGGCGCGGTGCAGGCGCGCACCGTGATCTTCGCAGCTGCGGCGGATCACGTCCTCCACGGAGGGTTGCTGCGCATAGAGCACGCAGTCGCAGCCGTCCTTGATGATGCCGGCCTTGGCCTGGGCGATTTCCTCCACGGTGTTGCCCAGCACCTGCATGTGGTCCAGGCCGATGTTCACGATCACGGCGGCCTCCGGCGCGTCGATCACGTTGGTGGAGTCCAGCTCGCCGCCCAGGCCCACCTCCAGCACCACGATCTCGCAGGCGTGGCGGGCGAAGTACTCCATGGCGATGCAGGTGACCAGCTCAAACTCGGTGGGGTGCTCCTCCATGGACTCCGCCAGCGGCTGGATGTACTCGGTGATTGCGGAGAGCTCCTCGTCGGAGATTTCCTGACCGCACACCTGCATGCGCTCGTTGAAGCGCAGGATGTAGGGCGAGGTGTACAGGCCGGTGCGGTAGCCGGCCTCCCGCAGCACGCGCTCCAGCATGGCGGCGGTGGAGCCCTTGCCGTTGGTTCCGGCGATGTGGATGAACTTCAGCTTCTTTTCCGGGTTGCCCATCTTCTCCAGCAGCTCGCGGGTGCGGCCCAGGCCCGGGCGCACGCCCATCCAGCAGATGCTGTGTATGTATTTCAGCGCTTCATTGACGTTCAATGTGGATACCCTCTCTCGATTGTATGCATTGGTTTTCGGTTTGCCCAGTCGATTATACCCTGTTTGCTGCCCTTTTGCAATCCCGATCCGACGGAATTTGACCGCATTCGACTTGAACTTAACGCAGCGTATCATTATAATATCCACGGATATGGACGCGTTTTCGCGCAAACGGAAAGGAACGGATGAATTATGGCACTCTATACGATGAAAGAACTGCTTCAGGACGCGCAGGAAAAGAAGTACGGCGTGGGCTTTTTCAATACCTTCAACACGGACATGGTGCGCGCGGTGATCCGCGCCGCCGAGGAGTGTTCCTCCCCGGTGATCATCGGCACGGCGGAGGTGCTGCTGAAGTACGGCTCCTTCGACATGATCGCGCCGGTGATGCTGGAGGCCGCGCGCCGGGCGAAGGTGCCGGTGGCGGTGCACCTGGACCACGGTTACAGCTACGAGGTCATCATGCAGGCGCTGCGCTGGGGCTTCGGCTCGGTGATGTACGACGGCACCCGTGAGAAAGATCACGCGGACAACGTGCGCAACTCCGCGCAGCTGGCCCGCACCTGCCACGCCATGGGCGTGGGGCTGGAGTGTGAGCTGGGCAGCGTGGGCGGACTGGCGGACGATGCGGGCAAGGTGGATCAGATGGCCTACACCGATCCCAATGACGCGCGCAGCTTCATCGAGCAGACCAACGCGGACTTTCTGGCGGTGTCCATCGGCACCCAGCACGGGGTCTACAAGGCCACGCCGAAGCTGGACCTGAACCGCCTTGCGGAGATTCACGCGGCGGTGGATGTGCCGCTGGTGCTCCACGGCGGCTCCGGGCTCTCCGACGACGACTTCCGCAACACGATTTCCGGCGGCATCCGCAAGGTCAACGTCTACACCGACGTCATCCTGGCGGCCAAGGCGGCCATCCATGCCGACGAGGGCGAGGCCTATGCCGACGCAATGCTGCGCGCGCAGGACGCGATGAAGGAGGCCACTGCCGTCAAGCTGCGGCTGTTCGGCAGCGTCGGCAGGGCCTGATGCCGCAAAAAGGCGCGCTTTCTGACATAATTTGCCGGAATTTGTCAATTGCATATTGTGTTTTCTGCAATGTGGGTATATAATGGTGGGCAACAGAGTAGGGTTTTCTTCGTTAAGTGCCGCCAAAATGGGGAGTTGTCTGGCGGACGAAGGCGCAAGCCGCGGTTGAAGACCCGCACCCGCTGAACCACATATGGAGATAATCTATAACCTCCTTATGCAGCATGTGTCAAATGCTCTGAAAGGAGGTTTTTTCATGTCTCAGAACAACGCTCCCGAACTCTACGCCCACCCCTTCTCCAAGGCCTACTGGAAGCAGGCCGCCAGCGAATTCAAGAAGACGAAGGTGCTGATCTTCGCGGCGCTGATGATCGCCCTGCGCGTGGTGCTGAAGATGGTCAGCATTCCCGTCGGTCCCGACCTGCGCATCAACACGGCGTTCTTCATCAACGCCTACGGCGCGGCGGTGTTCGGGCCGGTGGTGGCCATCGTGGCCGCCGCCATCTCCGATACCCTGGGCTGCCTGCTGTTTCCCACCGGCGTGTACTTCTTTCCCTTCGTGTTCATCGAGATCGCGGGCTCCCTGGTCTTTGCGCTGTGCTTCTACCGGGCGAGGATCAGCTCCGCGCGGGTGATGCTGTCCCGCTTCCTGATCGACTTCGGCGTGAACATCGTGCTGAACACGCCCGTCATGGTGCTGTACTACAGGATGATCCTGGGCAAGTATTACGCCATCGTCGACCTGCCCCGCATCGCCAAGAATCTGTGCATGTTCCCCATCGAATCGATCCTGCTGATCCTGTTCTTCCGCCTGGTGATCCCGCCGACGAAGCACCTGGGCCTGATCCACGGCGACGTGGAGAAGCTGCGCTTCACGAAGAAGAACATCACCCTGCTGATCGTACTGTTCGTGGTGGGCGTGGCTGCGGTGTTCGGTTACAGCGTATACAGCTACAACAACACCTCCCTGAGCGCCAGCTACACCGCCTCCGAGCGCCTGGAAAAGAACGTCTCCATGCAGCAGTACGTGCTTGAGGACAATCCCTCGCTGGCGGACGGGACGATCGTGACCGTCATCGAGAGCGCCATCCCAAAGTTCGCCGATCCCAACGTCACCTACTCCGTGGCGGTCTACACGGTGAACGAGGAGGAGCTTGCAAGCAACATCGCCGAGGCGAAGGAGAAGGATCCCAACTCCAGCTACGGCATGGATACCCTCAACGGCTACTCCAAGTCCAAAGCCAAGGCGGATGACGCGCTGGAGAGCGCCGGCTACGCCACCATCGTGCTGAACAAGAAGACCGGCGAGCTGGTCTCCTATGCCGACGACATCGAATAATCCACATTGCAGCCCCTGCGGATGGAATCCACGTGGTTCCATCCGCATTTTTGTGTCTGCATGCGGCATATCCTCACAGGAGGGACATGCCGCACGCTTTTTTGGAAATGGGGCTTGACAATATATACTATGTGTTGTATAGTATTACGCGAAGGGAGGTATTGTCATGGATGCACAGCTGCGGCGCGGCCTTTTGGAGGTCTGCGTGCTCGCCGCCGTCGCCCGGCACGATTCCTACGGCTACCAGATCATCCGGGAGATGGAGCCCTTTGTGGAGATCTCGGAATCCACGCTGTACCCGATCCTGCGCAGGCTGGAGGCGGGGGAGATGCTCAGCGTGTACAGCGTGGAGCACAGCGGACGGCTGCGGAAGTACTATCAGATCACGCAGCGGGGCCGGGATCGCCTCGCGGAGTTTCAGCAGGAGTGGGGAGAGATCATGAGGATTTACAGCTTTATTGCGGGAGGTGCGCAGGAGGATGAATAGGAAGGAATTTTTGCGGTCGCTGTCGCGTTCGCTGCGGGGGATGCCCCGGGCGGAGCGCGCGCAGTCGCTGGAGTACTACGGGGAGATGATTCAGGATCGCATGGAGGAGGGTCTGAGCGAGGAGGAGGCGGTGGCCTGTCTGGACAGCGCGGACGAAATCGCCCGGCAGATTCTGGAGAGCAACGGCGTTCAGGAGAAGCGCAGGAACCGGGCGCCGATCTGGATGATCGCGCTGATCGTGCTGGGTTCGCCGCTGTGGCTCACGCTGCTGTTTGCATTTCTCGCGGTGGTGCTGGCGGCGTACATCGTGGCATGGTCGCTGATCGCGGCGCTGTACGCCGTGCTGCTGGGCATGGCGGTCTGCGGGCCCTGCGGCGCGCTGGGACTTGTGGTGGAGCTTGCGAAGGGCAACTTCAGCCTGGCGGTGCTGCTGCTGGGCGCAGGCTGCGCGCTGCTGGGAATCGCGCTGCTGGTTCTGCCCTGGTTCAACCGCGCAACAATTGCGGTTGCCCGCGCCAGCGCCTGGTGCGCGCAGGGAATCCTGCGCATCTTTGAGAGGAGGAAGGCATGATGCATACCTGGGAGAGAAGGATCACGCGCATCGGTGCGCTGCTGCTCCTCATCGGAGCGTTGCTGTGCGTGGGCGCGTTTGCAGTGAACGGCTTCAGCTTTGACGGCCTGGAGAACGTCTCCTACGAGGCGGTGACCTACATGCCCGAGGGGGCGTTCGACCGCCTGGACGTGTCGGCGGTGGATGCGGAGATTCACATCCAGCCCGCGCAGGACGGCATTTGCAGGGTCGTCTGCGACGAGCGGGAAGACGCACGGTACAGCGTGGAGGTTCAGGACGGCGCGCTCACGGTGCGCAGCGGGGTCAACTGGCGCGCGGGCATTCCCTTCACTCTGAAAACGCCGCTGCTGATGATCGAGCTGCCGGAGAGGGCGTATGCGGAGCTGAAGGTGCACAGTGTCAGCGGGGACATCGACCTCTGGAGGCTGCGCATCGATGCGCTGGCGATTGACACCACCAGCGGCGAGGTCGGTCTGGAGAAGCTTACGCTGGGCAGTCTGGACGTGGAGACGGTCAGCGGCGACGTTGAGATGACGGACAGCGCTGCGAGCGGCGACGTGACCATCCGCACCACCAGCGGCG
>CAMBWJ010000151.1 GCA_945871545.1 uncultured Clostridia bacterium
CTTCATCCAGCGGAATCTGCAGATCGAGGTGCTCCATGTGGCGCTCGAAGATGTCGGAATCCGGCACCAGCGTCGCGACGTTGACGGTCATCCATGCCAGATCGCCGTCGATCTCATTGCGGCCCGCAGGCAGCGCGTTCAGATCGTGGGACAACGTGAAGTCGATCAGCTTGTCCAGCCCCTCGCAGATGCCCTTGTACTGTGCCAGATGGTTCAGCGTGTCAAAAATCATTTTTCCTCATCCTTTCGTTTTCAGGTAACTCTCCGGCACGTCGATGCCGGCCTTCTTCAGCGCCCGGGCGTACTCGGGGTCGGACAGGCGCTTCTCCGAGGCCTCCCGCTCCTTCTTCAGCTTGCCCATGCGCATGGGATACATGCCCAGATCCATCGCCAGATAGACCACCGCGACCGCCGCCGCCACAATCGCGAAGGTCGGCTGACCCAGCAGATACAGCAGCACAGCTACAATCGCGCCCATCGGCAGCAGCGTGCGGGTATTGGCCGTGATCTTCGCCGTGTCGGACTTGCGCAGCTCGGTGATGGCCAGCTCCTTCACATCCATGTCGATGAAGATGCGCTTGCAGTTGGCGCAGAGCTTCATCGGCGAGCCATAGACCCACACGTCCTCCGGCAGGGGCTTGCGGCCGAAGCCGCCGCAGGCGCGCTGCTCGTAGACCTTGCCGCAGTAGGGGCACTTCTTCGTGATTTGCTGCACAGACATTCAATCTTCCTCCCTCAGGGTGATCTGGCCCATCAGACCGCAGGGCTTCAGGGTATAGCCGTCGCAGTGCCAGCGGCCCTCCGTGCGGAAGTCCTCCCAGCTGATGCGGCTGCAACCGTCGTAGGCACGGTGGAAGGGCCCCAGCAGGTTCCTCGGCGAACCGACGACGCGAAGCTCCAGCAGGTTGTCCGAGGCCCTCAGAAGCGGCGTGAGGTCGCTCTCCCGACGGCATGCGCCGAACAGCACGTCCGCGCGCGCGCCATTGACCCGCACCTCCGTCAGCACGCCCTCGTAACTGCCCATTTTCAGCACGATCCGGCGGTCTGCCGGCGGATCGGGCAGCCTGAAGCGGTAGATCATGCCGCCGGAGTAGTGGGGATAGCCCTGGAAGCACCAGTCGCCGAAGTGCAGGCGCTCCGGTTCGCGCACGATGCGCCGCGCGTTGTCCACCGCGAAGTCGCCAAGCAGGTAGACCTCCTCCAGCTCCCGCTTGTCGGTGTACAGGCCGGAGATCGAGACGGTATTCACGCCCGGCCTCAGGCCCTCCAGCGCGAAGCAATCGATGCTGCGGTCGAGGAACCATTCACCCGTGGGCGCGCAGTCGCTTCCGTTGAGCTGCACGCGCAGGCCCGCGCTCTTCTCCACCGCCAGCTGCACCCGGCCCTGCGGCACGTCCACGACCTCGAAGTCGAAGCTCATTTCAAAGGGCGCGGCGGTGTCGTTCTCCGGCCAGGTGTAGCGCTGGGGGATGCCGTTGGCGTAGATCTGCCGCATGCCCAGGCGATCCCGCAGGATGCGCTGCGCCTGCCAGACCTCCAGGCCGTCGGCGATGAGCTCGCCGTTCAGCGTGCAGCGGCAGACGTCCAGCGGCAGGGCGTTGGGCGCGGTGCGCTCGAACTCCGCCATCGGCCCCAGCGCCGCAAACACGCGCTCCGTGCGGTGGGGATGCTCGTAGGAGAAGCGCAGCTCGTCGCTGTGGGGCGCGTTGTCGTGCTCCACGAAGTACACGCGGCTCCCGGCGGGCTCCAGCACGTCGATGAAGGCCGTGCCGCGATTGTCCGTGCGGCAGGGCAGCGCGCGCTTTTCGTCCGTCCACGCGTCGTAGGCGACCACGCGGCCCCGCACCGGAAGCGTGATGCGCACCTCGCGGCGGCTTATGCGGTCGCTGTTCACGGCGATCAACAGGCAGTCCTCGCCGCAGCGGCGCAGCATGGTCAGAATCTGATCGTCCTCGCCGCCGGTGCGGCGCTCGATGCGCAGTTCATTGGGCAGCAGGTGGTTGAGCGCATGCAGCAGGCCGCTCTCGCCCTCCGCATGGCGCACGCCGTCGCGATGGTACAGCGCCGCAATGCGCCCGTCCGGCGCGCCCTCGACCAGCTCCGGCGCGTCGCCCAGCCAGATCAGCTTGCCGCCCGCGTCCAGATAGCGGTTCAGCAGCTCCACGGTGGAGGCAAACAGCGATTTCACCTCCGGCACCACCACTACGCGGTAGCGGCCCTCCCCCACCGTGAGCATTGCTCCATCCACGGCCCCGCGCTCGGCGAGGATGGTCTCGTCGCCGAAGTCGAAATCCCGGTGTGCGCGCAGCAGCGCCTCGGCAAGTCGGTTGCACTTGTCGCCCTCGATGTTCCCGGCCATGATGTGGGGATCCGTCCAGCCCATGTTCATCTCCACGCGGCCCAGATCCTCGTCGGGATGGCTGCCGGTGGTGCACCACAGCGAGGAGATCGGGTGGATCATCAGCAGGTCGCGCGCGGCCTCGCCCGTCGCGGCGCAGGCAGCCATGCGGGCGAAGTAGTCCTCCATCAGGCCGTCGTACCCCCACCAGCTGTTCTGATAGTTGAACACCGGCGGATAGTCGCGCTTCCTGCATCCGGCGATGCTGTACTGCATCATGTGCTGGCAGCGGCGGTTGATACCGTTCACCAGCAGCCAGTCGCCCAGGCGCTTCTGGCCCTCGAAGTCGAACTCCCAGCCGGTGCAGCCATAGACCTCGGCGATGGTTTCCTCCCTGCCGTACTGGTGGGCCACCGAGCTGCACTGGCGCACCGTGAGCCATTCCCGGGTCTGATCGCCCAGGATATCCACGCCCGGCATGTGCAGAAAGCGGTACTGGGGCATCGCCGCGCCGCAGACGCGCACGTTGTAGCCCAGGTCGTTTTCATACAGCACGTGGCCCGTCATGCGCACGCCGTTGTCCTCGCACCAGTCGTAGATCTGCTTCATGTAGCGCTGGGAGAACAGCTCGGTCAGCGTCCGCCAGTAGTCGTGGCGAATCTTTGCACTGCCCGCGCCCTCGAAGAACAGCAGCGGAAGCCGGGGCACGGGATCATAGCCCCGCAGGCGCGCGAAGGCCTGCGCAAAGTCCTGCGTCCAGGGCAGCCAGGGGCGGCCCGGGGTGAAGGAACTGAAAAAGTCGCAGAAGTTCGGCTCGTCGGTGAAGAAGCCCTCCACATGATCGGAGAGCCTTCCATTAAAGAGCGCCTTGTAGCGCTCGTGGGTCAGGTCGATGAAGGCCCGCACCGCGTCGGGGTTGAGGTTGTCCGAGGGTGCGAGGCCGTTGTACCAGTCGCTGCTGGCGCTCTTCTCCGTGCGCAGCACGATTTGCACGTCCCCCTCGCCCATCTCCAGGATGCGCGCGCCGTCGATCCTCGCCCGGCAGCGCGTCACAATGCCCGCCTCATCAACCTCCGCGTCCGCTGCCGCGACCTCCAGCGTCAACGCCCGGGCGGTGAAGGCCTCGGGGTTCATGGCGGACACCTTGCCGCCTGCACTGCCGCTGGGCCACTTGTCCTCGTCGTAGATCCAGGCCTCCAGGCCGAGCTGCGCGCCCGTCTCCGCCATCACGGCGATGTCGTGCATCCACTCTTCGGAAAGATAGGGCGTCTCCAGGCCGTCGCGGGAGTGGGCGAAGGCGCCGCCAATGCCCTTGTCGCGCATGTCCGCCATCTGGCGGCGCAGCTCGTCGGGATCGAGCCTGTCGTTCCAGGCCCAGAAGGGCAGGCTGCGGTAGCGGTGGTCGGGCCTGGGCAGCACTGCATTCAGGCTCTTTAAATCAGAAATGCGCATAGATGTTTCTTTCATATTTTTCTTTCCGCGCAGCGGACGGGAATCCCCATCCGCGCACATTTTTCCTTCCGATATAATATCGCATCAGGTATTTCGGCACATATGCGCCGCTTCCCTGCTGTTTTCAAAGTAAAAATCAGGAGCCGCAAACGGAGTTGCAGCTCCTGAAGAGGAAAGCTTAGCCCATCAGGTTGGGCAGGAACATGATGACCTGCGGCACGTAGGTGCAGACCAGCAGCAGGCCGATCATGATGAGAACCATTGGCAGTATCTCCCGTATGACGCCTGCGATCTTTGTCTTGCCCAGACCCGTTACAATGAACAGGACCATGCCGAAGGGCGGCGTGGACAGACCGATCATCATGTTCAGGCAGATCACGACGCCGAAGTGCACCAGGTCGATGCCGAAGAGGGAAACCAGCGGCAGAACCATGGGAACGAAGACGTACTGAATGGTGGAGACGTCCAGCACGCAGCCCAGCAGAAGGAACACGACGTTGATGACCAGCAGGAAGAGGTACTTGTTGTCGGTGATGCCGGTAACCCACTGTGCGATCACGTTCGGAACGTTCTCGCGGGCGATGATGAAGCTGAAGATGAAGGAGGTACCGGTCAGCAGCGCCAGGGTGGCGGTGTTGGCGGCGGTCTTCTTGATGATGGTCATCAGCTTCTTAGGTCCCAGCGTGCGGTAGATGATGAAGGAGATCAGCAGCGCCCAGGTGGAAGCCAGCGCGCCGGCCTCGGTGGGGGTGCAGACGCCGGTGTAGATGCCGCCCAGCAGCAGGATGACTGTGAACAGCGCGGGGAAGGCAACCAGCGTCGCCTTGCCGAACTCGCGCAGGGACATCTTCACGCCTGCGGGGTAGTTGCGCTTCTTGGAGATGAAGAAGCAGTAGATCATCAGCAGGATGGCCAGCAGGATGCCGGGCACCATGCCGCCCAGGAACAGCTTGGAAACCGAAGCGCCGGACAGCATGCCGTAGATGATCATGGGGATGGACGGCGGGAAGATGGGGCCGATGGTGGCGGAGGCTGCGGTGATGGCGCAGGCGAAGGGAGCGTCGTAGCCCTCCTTCTTCATCTGCTCGATCTCCATCAGGCCGATGCCGGAGGCGTCCGCGACGGCGGAGCCGGTCATGCCGGAGAAGACCAGGGAGATGAACACGTTCACCTGGGCAGTGCCGCCCTTCATGCGGCCGAGCAGACCGTTGCAGAACGCAAAGATCTTGTCGGTGACCTCGCCCTCATTCAGCACGTTCGCCATAAAGACGAATAGTGGCGCGGCCAGCATCGTGTAGTTGGAGAACATCTTGGTGTTGATGGTGTTCGCGACGATGCCGAGGGCCTGGGGCATGGTGCAGAGGTAGTAGACGATGCAGGAGATGAGCATCGAGAAGGAAATCGGCATGCGGATAATGAAGCATACCGCCAGGCATACAAACAGAATGATGACAGCTGTAAGATTCATTACGCCTTTGCCCCCTTCCTGGTGTTTTCCTTGTACTCGATGAACGCATCGCGGATGCAGAACACAGAGCGGATGATGGTTTCAACCAGCAGCCACATGTAGGGGAAGAAGACGACCTTGTAGGGCATCTTCAGAACGCCGGTGACGTTGG
>CAMBWJ010000152.1 GCA_945871545.1 uncultured Clostridia bacterium
CGATGCGCCGGAACGGCTGGCGTTTGCCCGCAGCTTGCGCCGCCGCGCACGCCGCCGTGCAGCGCGTCAGGCCGTCGCCCGCGCCCTGCCCCGCACACTTCAGGCCGCCGCCTGCCTCATCGCCGTGCTGAGCGTGGGCATGGGCGTTGCCCTCGCGACCTCGTCCGCCGCCCGGAGCTGGGCGGCAGGGGTGCTGCACGCGAAGATCTACGAGGAAACGAACCTCTTCTCCGACACAGGCCGCGTTCCGACCCAATACTTCGGCGACGAGCCGCTCTCCGGCTTCCGGGGCGGTGCGGCGCTGGGAGACGCGCTGTACCTCGCCGGAGGCATCAATTCAGACGACGACATTTACGTGCAGACCCCCGGCGACGAAGCGTACGCCATCTACAAGGGGAATGCGGACGAAGAATGTGAGCTGATGAATCTGACCGCGTTCGGGGACGGGCTCTACGCCCTCTGCGCCGAGGGTATGGAGGAAGATTGGTTTGACGAAGAAGCGGACGCATTCCCCGCCTACAGCGTGGGAAGGCTGCGCTTTTCCGAGGGACGCTACAGCGTTGAGGACGCGCGGACGATCGACGGTACCGCCCTGTTCGGCGACGATCCCCGCAGGCCCGCCAGCGCTTCCGTGCAGAGCTTCTGCGCCGACGGCGGCTTCATCTACCTGCTCTCCGAATGGGACTATCCCGCCGAGGGCTGGAGCGGCGAGACCCACTGCCGCCTGCTGCGGCTGAATCCCGCAACCGGTGCGCTGGATGCCCTCGAACTCCCGGAGGGGAAGTATCTCGGATTTGAGGGCGATCTGTCCGCCTTCTCCGGCGGGAACGGCCGGGCCTACCTCGCACTCTCCGAGAATGAAGCGGAGACCAGCCGCATCCTGCGCATCGAGCCGGACGGCAGCCTGACGGCCGTCGCGGAGCTGGCCTACAGGGCAGGCTCCCGCCCCAGCGCCTTTTCCATGAATGCGGAGGGCGATATCCTCTACTACCTGCAGGAGCGCTGCATCTACGCTGCGCCCGTGTCCGACCCTACACAGGCCCGGGCGATCACCACCACCGGCCAGACCTATGGCAACGCCGTGCGCATCGGCGACGACGCGCTGGCCATCGTGAACGAACTGAGCGCGCAGATCTACGTCCTCAGCGACGTGCAGGCGGAGATCACCCGGCTGTGCGTGGACGGCTCCGGCGGCAACTACGACGCGGAGACGGCCTTTGCCGAGGCCCATCCCGGCGTAAACCTGGTGGGCGACCCCTGCTATGCGCAGACCTGGAGGGACGATCGATATGTCGACGCGATCCTCGCAGGGCAGAGTCAGGCGGACGTGTGGCTCATTCAGATGGAGGACGTGCCCCTGCTGCTGGACGCGGGCGTTTATGCGCAGATCGACGATCCCAAGCTGATCGAAACCGCCTCCCGGATGTACCCCGGACTTCAGCGCGAGGTGCAGCGGGACGGAAGCTTAGCCGCCGTGCCCCTCTACGGCTGGACGTATCTGGATTTCAGCCTCGATCCGAGGGTGATGGAGGCCCTGAACCTGTCCGAGGAAGCGATCCCCGACACCTGGCCGGAGTTGCTGGAGCTGCTGATCGAGCTCTCCCGCGACCCGCAGGCGCAGCGGTACTGCCTGAACAGCGACTATGCGGACGCGGACGGGTTCTCCCGCATCCTCTTCAACCGAATTTGCAGCGCCTACCTGCGCCTGTGCCGCTACGAGGGACGAGACGCCGATTTCAGCGACCCGCGCTTTGAGGCCGTCGTCGATCTCTGGCGACAGATCGACTTCGACGCATTTCGCTATGTGTGCCGGGACATGCCGGACAATACCGTCGAGGGCGCGCTGCTCCATTCGGACAGCGTCATCGCCGATGCAGACTGGGCGATTCCCTGCCCGCTGCGCTTCGATGAAGCCAGCCCCCGCGTCAGCGGCTGCTCCGGCCTCGCGGCGATCGTCAACCCCGAAACGCAGAACATGGCCCTGGCCTGCGATTACATCCGCTGCTACTTCACTGACGGAATCGAGGACCTCGGGCGCGTCAGCTTCGACCTGGACAGCGATCCGGGTGCGCTCACCGATGAAACATATCTCGCGGAGTGGATTCCCCGCATGCGCGAACTGACCGGCGATCTCACCGTCGTGCCCTCCGTCACCCGGATAAGGCCGGACGCATGGACGCAGGCCGACCAGGCCGCGCGCGCCTTCGCCAGCGGGGAGACCGGCTTCGACGGGCTGGCGGAAGCGCTCAACGCAAGCCTTGCCTGACGGGCGAACCGATTCCCTCCGGGCGCATACGCTGAATTGTGGAGCCATCCACATTCCATCAAAAAGGAAGTGCCCTGCATGTCGCAAAGCAATTCTGTCAATCCGCCCGGAGGGGCCTTCACGCCCTCCACATCCCCGGAAATGCCCGATACATCCAACGGAAGCGTTCAGCAGTTGCCCGCAGAGCCGGAGTTCCCCAACCTCAATGAACCCGCCATGCCGGGCATCGGCCCGGAGGGCCTGCCCACGCCATCGCTGCCCGCAGAGTCAGAATTTCCCGACCTGAACGAACCCGCCATGCCGGGAATCGGCCCGGAGGGCCTGCCCACGCCGTCGCTGCCGAGCATGCCCCAGATCATCCGGCCCCAGCCCTCGCAGCCGAGCTGTCCGCCCGGCGGCTGCACGTCCGTCTGTCCAGCGGGCTACACGCTGCGCATGGTGCAGAACAACCAGAGCTTCACCGACCTGCTGATCGCCAACAACGTCTCCTACAACGCCATGCGCGCGGCCAACCCGGAGCTGCCCACCACCCGCATCGCACCCGGCACGCGCTACTGTGCGCCGCCCTCGGGATCGCGGCGGATGTGCGCCTTCGGCAGCCGCAGCTACGTCATGAGTCAGGGCGAGACCCTCTACACCCTCACCCGCACCCTGGGCGTGCAGGCTGCGCGGCTTCTGGAGCTGAATCCCAGCCTCGCCCCCGGCGACTTCCTGCCCGGACGGGTGATCTGCGTGCCGTAGGGCGGAATCAGATCCCTTTTCAAAGGCAGCGCCCGCAGCGCATCCGGAATCGGATGAACTGCGGGCGGTATTATGTATAATCATGGAAAGGCCCCGGCATGCATGATCTGCGCGCCGGGGCGGATGTGCCTATTTGGGCTCGTACACGTCGATGTAGCGCGCGGCCAGCATCGGGTAGTACTCCGCGTTGTACATGTAGCGCCCGGTGACGTCGGCGTAGATGTCGTAGGTTGTGCCCGTGTTGAAGCTGGAGATGGTGCTGTAATTCTGCAGCACGACCAGCTTCTTTTCGCCGTCGGTACCGACGTTCATGACCAGGTACTGGTAGCCGTCCTCGCCGGTGAAGCTGTCGACGATGGTGCCGACGCAGCGGAATACCTTGCCGTGCCACTGCTCAAAATAGAGCCGCAGCTGGTCGTAATCCATCTTCCACGCGCCCGCGGCGTAGTCGCCCAGGGTGGGCTTGTAGTTGACGGCGAAGCTGATCACCGCGTCGGCGCGACCCTCCATGGTGGCGCGGAAGCGCACCACGTTGTTGCCGAACTGGCTGAACTTGGCGATGAAGGAGAAGCGGCCCGTGGTCATGTCCACCTGCAGGCTCTCGGCGATGTAGTCGGTGTCCACGCTGATCATTGCGCCGGGTTCGGTGGTGCCGCTGACGGTCATCTGCGCGTCGCTGGAGGTGGTGGAGACGTTCTCGTCCAGCTCGATGTTGATGTCGAAGGCCGCGCGGTAGATGGTGATGTCCCTGCGGGTCTCCTTGTGGCTGGGGGTGCGCACGATGATGGTGTAGGTGTTGTCGCCGATGGGCTGCACGCTGAGCCGGGTGTCGTCCAGCACGCCGCTGCGATCCACGCGGTCGCTCAGATCCTCGCCGTTGACGTACACGGAGCTGCCGGGAACCACCTGAAGCTCCAGCGGATAGGTGGAGGTCACCACAGACATGCCGTCCTTCGCGGGGCTGATGACGGTCAGCGGCGATTCGGGCACGTTTACCGTGTAATCGATCACCGGCAGCTGCGTCTCCGTGCCGTCCTCTTCGATCAGGATGGGGGCGAAGTGCACGTCGGCGTAGTCGTATTCGGACACGTCCGAGCCGAACCATTCGGAATCGGCGATCTCCAGGCGGGCGATGCCGCCGCAGATGGTGAGGGAGCGGTTCAGCTCCGGCAGGTAGATGATATCGCCGTCCTTGCCGTAGAACACCACGGTGTGGGCGTTGCGGCCGTCGGAGAGCTGCATCTCGCCCAGGGTGGGGGCGTATGCGCCGCGGGTGTAGAGGCGCTCAATTTTGTATTCGTCGATCCAGAACACCAGCTTGTAGATGCCGATGCCCAGCACGATGAAGCAGGCGATCCAGCACAGCACGAGCAGGATTTTATGAAAGACCGACCGGCGGGGGCGCGCAGCGCTCTCCTCCGCCTCCGCAGCGGAGGAGGGGAGGGGCTGCCTGCACACGTCGCATTCGCGCGCGCCGTCGGCACAGCTGTTGCCGCAGTAGGGACACTTCAAGGCGGAAACCTCCTTTGGGTTATCGCAGTCCAATTCGATGTGCGCCCGGAAAAATCCTGCCCCTGCGCCAAATGTTCCTATGAAATTCATATTTCCTGCATATCGACAAATGAAAAATGTATGCTATAATATTCTAGGCTTATTATGGAGGTGCGGCATGGAGCAGCGATATGAACAGACGGTGGGGGCAAGGACCTCCGGCGCGCGCAATGCGCTGTACGCCGGCGCGTGGGCGCTGCTGGTGCTGCTGGCGCTGGGCATGCTGTTCACCGCCGCCGGAATTCTGGGGACGGATGCTGCGGGCAAGATGTCCGTGAACTGGCCGTCGCTGATCCTGTTTGCGCTGTTTGCCGCCGCAGCCGTGCTCGTCTTTCTCAAAAAGGATGGGCTGAAGCTGGAGTACGACTACGCGCTGGAGGACGGTACGCTGGAAGTCAGCGCCATCCTCAACGCTCGCAGGCGCAAGGGAAAGCTCCATCTGTCGCTCTCGGGCGTGCAGAGCTGCGGGGACGTGAATTCGTCGGAGTACCGGCGCATTTCGGCGCGTCCGGGACTGCGGAAGCAGAAATTGTATCTGAATGAAGCTGCGCCGCGCTGCTATTTTCTCTACAGCGCGGACGGAGCGCTGCATATGGCGGTGCTGGAGCTGAACCCGGAGCTGCGGAACGCGGTGCGCTGCGACAGGCGGCTCCCGGTGGGAAGCTGGCACGAGGGAGAAGGGAAGACTTGAACATGGAAGCATATCTGGACAACAGCGCGACGACCAGGCCCTGCGCTGCGTCGGTGGACGCCATGGTAAAGTGCATGACGGAGGGCTACTACAACCCCTCGTCGGTGTACAAGCCGGCGGTGGAGGCCTTTCAGCA
>CAMBWJ010000153.1 GCA_945871545.1 uncultured Clostridia bacterium
GTTGGGCATCATGCTGCGGGCCATGGACAGCACGCCGCGCTTGTGCCGCAGGGTGTTCTCACGGAAGCCGTTGCGCGCAAATTCGCCCTTGATGCAGTAGCCGGGGCCGCCCATGCCGGTGCCCTGGGGGTCGCCGCCCTGGATCATGAAGCCGGGGATCACGCGATGGAAGATCAGGCCGTCGTAGAAGCCGGACTCCACCAGATTCACGAAGTTCGCAACCGTGTTGGGCGCGAGCTCGGGGTACAGCTCCGCGGTGATCACGCCGCCGTTTTCCATTTCGATCTTGACGATGGGATTTGCCATGGGAATCATTCCTCCTGAATAAAATTCATTGATTTGCATTTCAAATTATGCTGCGTCCTCGGGCGGAAGGATCTTCGCGGCCTCGTAGCTGTAACCGTAGGTCTCCACGCGGATGGTGGCGATCTTCGGCTTACTGCCCACGGGGACGAAGCTGCCGTCCACCGGAACGCCCGCCAGCTCGTCCAGCGCGTTCAGGCTGTCCTGATCCATCGCGCGCCCGAAGGCGGCGTACTGGCCGTCGTACTCCGGAACGCCGCTGACCAGGATGAAGAACTGGCTGGAGGCGGTGTCGTACTTGCTCTGGCGGCTCATGGAGATGGTTCCGCGCTCGTGGCTGACGGCGTTGCCGATGCCGTTCGCGCTGAACTCGCCCTGGATGGTGTAGCCCGCGCCGCCGGTGCCGTCGTTGTTGGGATCGCCTGTCTGCACAAGCGCCCCGGGAACCACCCGGAACACCTCCAGGCCGTCGTAGAAGCCGGAATTGGCCAGCTCCACGAAGTTCGCCACGGTGTTGGGCGCGTCCTGCAGGAACAGCTCGAAGCGCAGGGTCTTGCCGTCGCTCATGGTGATGGTGGCCACGGGGTTCGGCACCGAGGCGATGAAATTGTCCGCGCAGCCGCCCAGCAGCAGCGTCAGAATCAGCGCAAGGATCAGTGCGAATCGCTTCTTCATGACCTCGCCTCCGGCAGAATTAGATCGCGCTTGCGCTGAACCATCTCCTCCACGCGGCGCGTGTATTCCTCGATGTTCTTGACGTTGGCCGCGCGCTCGATGCGTAGGTCCCGGGCAAAGAGCCACTTGCTGATGGCCCCCCCGCCCAGCGCAAGCACGCTGGCCGTCTCCTCCATGTTGCCGATGTTGTACAGGCAGGCCTTGCCGGGTCGCGCGTAGCCCACGTTCTCCAGATTGCCCGCCATGTACTTCTGGCGGTAGAGGTAGTAGGGCCGCCAGCCCGCCTGGGTGAGCCTGCTGCGGGCGTGGGCGATCATCTCCGCCGCGCCCTCGGCGCTCACCTGGGTGTGGCCCGCGCCGGAGACGTGCAGCTGCTCGTGCAGCTTGCTGGAGCGCTTGATGGCCAGCGAGTGCACGGTCACGCTCTCAGGGGCCAGCGAGATTACCTTCTCCAGCGTCGCGGCGAAGACCTCCGGGGTCTCTCCCGGCAGCGCTGCGATCAGATCCATGTTGATGTCGTCGAAGCCCAGCTCCCGGGCCAGCTCGTAGGCCCGCACGGTGTCCTCGCCGCTGTGGCTGCGCCCGATGCGCGCGAGGGTCTCGTCGCAGAAGGTCTGGGGATTGACGGAGATGCGGCCGATCTCCATGCGCTTGAGCATCGCAAGCTTCTCCCGGTCGATGGTGTCCGGGCGACCGGCCTCCACCGTCCACTCCACTGCGCCGGGGAAGGCCTCCCGCGCCGCAGCGAGGATGCGCTCCAGATCGTCGCAGGGGATCGCCGTGGGCGTGCCGCCGCCCATGTAGGCCGCGCGCACGTGAAGCCCCGCCTCGCGCATCAGCTGAGCGGAGAGCTCGATCTCCCGCAGCAGCGCCTCGGTGTAGGGGGCAACCAGCTTCTTGTTGCGCCCGATCTCCCCCGAGGAGAAGGAGCAGTAGCTGCAGCGGGTCTTGCAGAAGGGGATGCCGATGTAGAGGTCGAAGCTGTCCGCCTCCGGTGTGCGCACGCCGCGCTGCATGTCGGCGATCTCGCACAGCAGCTCCGCCCGGTCGGCGGAGACGTCGAACTCCCGCATCACCTGCGCGCGCGCCGCATCCATGTCAAGCCCCGCGTCCAGCGCCTCGTACAGCAAGCGCGTGGGACGGATGCCGGTGAGCGCGCCCCAGGGCAGCTGCAAGCCCGTCATTTCCTTCATAAGCTCGTACAGCGTCCGCTTCACCTGCCGCTTGCGGGCACGGCGAATTTCCACCGGCGTGCCGCCGGGGATCATCTGCTCGATCTCGCGGGCAACGTCGCCGTGGCTCCAGCGGTCGGCGATGCGGCCCTCGCGCTCGATGATTTCATGCTCGTAATCCGCTTCCTCCCCGGTCGCGGCCTCGACGATCTGCACATCGCCCAGGAACAGGCGCAGCATGTCGCCGATGTCGGAGATGAACTCCGGGGTGCGGGTGCGCACGCGGATCACAGGCTGTACCTCCTCTTTTCGGATCGAATACTGGTCATCGGGCCGTGGCCGCAGTAGACCTGCGTGGCCTCCGGAAGTTCAAACAGGCTGCGCAGCGAGGTGCGCATCTGCGCAGGGCTGCCACCGTAGAGATCCATGCGCCCGAAGCCCGCGCAGAACAGGGTGTCCCCGCTGAACAGAATTCCATTTTCTGCATCATAATAGCACACGCTGCCCCGGGTGTGGCCGGGGGTGTGCAGCACGCGGAAGCGAAGGCCACAGACCTCGATCTCATCCTCCAGCTCCTCCGCCTCGAAGTCCACAGGGCAGGGCAGGCTGGCGCAGTTGGGATCGTAGGCGTTCTTGTCCCCGTCACACAGAAGCTCCTGATCCTCCGGATGCACGTACACAGGAGCGCCCGTGATGCGGGACAGCGGCTGGCCGGCAAGCATGTGATCGAAGTGGCCGTGGGTCAGCAGGATCGCGCACAAAGTGCGCCCGGATGCCTCCAGTGCACGCTTCAGGGCATTGAGGTCGTCGCCGGGATCGATCAGCAGCGCGTCCTTCGTCCCCTCGGGGCACAGCAAATAGGCGTTCTCCTGATAGAGACCGCAGAGCACGGGCTTGATTTCATATTTCATCGCAGCTTAAAATCCCTTCTTGCTGTCCAGCAGTATGGTGACGGGGCCGTCGTTCACCAGCGAGACCTCCATGTGGGTGCGGAAGCGGCCCGTGGCCACCGGGATGCCCGCATCGGCCACCCGCTGCACCAGCATTTCAAACAGCGGCTCGGCCTGCTCCGGGCGCGCGGCTCGAATGAAGCTGGGACGGCGGCCGTGGCGTGCGTCGCCCAGCAGCGTGAACTGGGACACCAGCAGCACGCTGCCGCCCACATCCTTCACGGAGAGGTTCAGCTTGTCGTCCGCATCCTCAAACACCCGCAGGCCGGAGATCTTGTCGGCGCAGTAGTTTACGTCCGCCTCGGTGTCGCCCTCCTCGGCGCCCACCAGAACCATGTATCCCATGCCGATCTCGCCCACCAGCTCGCCCGCGACGGTCACGCTGGCGCGCGTCACCTTCTGTACAACACAGCGCATATCTTTTCCCCAATCAATTGAAATTTGTGTCCGTCAGGAGGACACGCGATCCACCTCGATCACATCCGGCCACTTCTTCAGCTCGCGAATGATCCGGTTGAGCTGGGCGGTGTCCTTGATGATGATGGAGACGTGGAAGATGTAGGTGGATTCCTTGTAGGCGTGGCCGCTGATGGCGCTCACCGGCACGTTCTGCGCCGCCAGCATCACCGAAATCTCGGCCAGCAGGCCGGTGCGGTTGTAGGTGATGAGGCGAATCTCGGCCTCGTAGGACGCGTCGGTGCCCTGGGCCTCCCACTCCACCTCGATCATGCGGTCCTTCTCCACGTCGGGATCCTTCAGGCTCACGCAGTCCGCGCGGTGCACCGACACGCCGCGACCCCTCGTGATGTAGCCCACGATCTTGTCGCCCGGCAGCGGATTGCAGCAGCGGGCGAAGCGCACCAGCATGCCGCTCTCGCCCTTGACGATCACGCCGTTGGAGCTGGACTGGTGCTGCTTGCGCTGGGGCTGCTGGGGCTCCTCCTTCACGGCGGCGGCGATTGCAGCGGCAGCCTCCTCCGCCTTGTTGTTCTTCTTGTATTCGTCCACCAGGCGGTTGACCACCTGTGCGCAGGACAGTCCGCCGAAGCCGACCATGGCGTAGATGTCGTCCAGGGTCTGGGCGGAGAAGCGCTTCTCGATGATCGCCGGCGCGTCGCCCTTGAGCAACTGCGACATGCTGTAGCCCAGGCGCTTGGCCTCCTTCTCCAGCATGTCCTTGCCCAGCGGGATGTTCACGTCGCGCTGTTCCTTCTTCAGCCACGCGCGAATCTTGGCCTTGGCCTCGCTGGTCTTGACGATGTTCAGCCAGTCCCGCGACGGGCCGTGGGAGTTGGCGGAGGTCATGACCTCCACGAAGTCGCCGGTCTCCAGCTGGGCGGCCAGCGGCACGATGCGCCCGTTCACCTTCGCGCCGATGCAGCGGTTGCCCACGGCGGAGTGGATGCGGTAGGCGAAGTCCAGCGGGGTCGCGCCACGGGGCAGCGAGATCACGTCGCCCTTGGGCGTGAACACGAACACCTCGTCCGCGAACAGATCGACCTTGGCCAGCTCGCCGAACTCGCCGGGGTCGCGCACGTCGCTCTGCCAGTCCAGGATGCGCCTCAGCCAGCTCAGCTTCTGATCCAGCTCGTTTTCGTTGGCGCGGCCCTCCTTGTAGCGCCAGTGCGCCGCGATGCCGTACTCCGCGGTGCGGTGCATGTCGAAGGTGCGGATCTGCACCTCGAAGGGCTTGCCCTGGTTGACCACGGTGGTGTGCAGCGACTGGTACATGTTCGCCTTGGGCATGGAGATGTAGTCCTTGAAGCGGCCCGGAACCTGGGGCCACATGGTGTGCACTACGCCCAGCACGAAGTAGCAGTCCTGCTGGGTGTTGACCAGAACGCGCAGCGCGATCAGATCGTTGATCTGGTCGAAGGTCTTGTTCTGGGTCTTCATCTTCTTGTAGATGGAGTAGAAGTGCTTGGGCCGTCCGGTGATCTCGGCCTTGATGCCGGCCTCGCGCAGCCGCACGCTCAGCTGCTGGGACACGTCCGCGATCAGGCGTTCGCGCTCCTCGCGCTTCATGCCCACCAGCCGCACCAGCTCCTGGTAGCCCTCGGGATCGATGTAGCGCAGCGAAAGGTCCTCCAGCTCCCACTTGATGGTGTATACGCCCATGCGGTGGGCCAGCGGCGCGTAGATGTCCAGCGTCTCCCGGGCGATGGGAATCTGGCGCTCCGGCTTCTGGTACTTCAGCGTGCGCATGTTGTGCAGGCGGTCGGCCAGCTTGATCAGCACCACGCGGATGTCCTTGGCCAT
>CAMBWJ010000154.1 GCA_945871545.1 uncultured Clostridia bacterium
GTAGAAGGTGTCCACGGATTCGTCGCTCATGGTGGCGAGGCGGTCGTCGCGCTCGCCGTAGCGGGGCATGGCCTCCTCGTTCAGGATGCGCTCAGCCTCGGCGGGATCGGTGACCAGCTTGATCTGGCAGCGATCAACGACCGCGTCGAACTCGTCCATGATCATGGCGTAGAGCACCTCGCCGAAGTGGCTCAGGCGCAGGCCCTTCTCATAGGCCTCCTTGCTGATGCGGATGCGGAACTGGTTGCGCTGGCCGGTGTGCATCACACCCTCCATGTAGTTGAACCAGCTGTGGATGTGGCGCTCGATGACGGATTCGAAGTCCTTCTGCATCTTTGCGCCCGCAACCTCGATGTAGGTGGCCAGCGGATAGTTGCCCTCGGTGGGCTCGGGGCCGACGATGGTGATCTTGTGATCCTCGATCTCGTCCATGCCGCGCATGGTGACCAGCTCGCAGGTCACGTTCTTGCCGCTGTAGAACTCCACCTGAACGTCCTTCTTGCGGATGATCTCGCCCTCGAATGCGGAGGCGAAGGCCACGGGGATGTTGATCTCCTTGACCTTGATCTTGATGCCGCGCAGCTCCAGGGACTTCTTGACGGTCATGCTGTGGTCGGTGACGGCCTCCAGCGCGCCCGGAACGGCCAGATCGCCGATGGCCTGGTCCACCACCACCGGGAAGCCCAGCGCGATTGCGCCCGCACCGGCGGAGACCACGACCTCGTTCAGCGGGCCGAAGGTGTTGACGAAGGCCGGGACGCGCTCCTTGGTGTAGGCCAGCAGCGCCGGAAGATCGCCTGCGGCCACGCCGCCGAAGATCAGCGCCGCGCGGATGGCGACGGTCACGACGTGGATGACTGCGGTCACATCGTGGCCCAGCGGCACCACGCGGAACTCCAGACCCATCTTCACGCCGCCTTCCACCGCCTGATCGATCACGTCGCCGATCAGGAAGGTGAGCAGACCCTTGGACTGGTAGTCCTTGATGACGCCCACTGCATTGGCGGGATCGTCGGCCTTGCCCAGCACCACGGCCACGCCGGGGATGTCGCCGGTGACCAGCGGCACGCCCAGGGAGCGGATGATGGGATCCGGCACGAAGCCGATGCCGCCCTCGTTCTCATAGGGCTTTGCGCCGTCGGCGAACTTCAGGCCCTCGAGAATCTCCGCGCCCACGGCGGTGGCCAGGCCCGCGTTCAGCGCGTCGCCCAGCTCAGGCTTGTTGGAAATCAGGCTCTTGAGCACGCCCACGCAGGCGGGCAGGTCGCCCAGCTTGGTCACCTTCACGCCGGTGGCGGCGTAGATGGTCGGGAAGAAGTAGGCGGTGTCCGGGAAGGCGATGGGAGCGTCCGCGCCGTACTTGGCGATGGCGTCGTTCACCGCGCCTTCGGTCAGGCCTGCGACCGCGTTGGAACCGGCAAAAATCAGATCAGTCAAAGCGCTCATTGTTATTCCCCTCACTTCATGAATTCGTGTCTGGGCCGTTTGCTGCAATGCGTCCGGATCCCTCCGGGGGGGCATTCCAAGCCTTACTTAACATTATATTTGAATATGGCCGAAATTTCAAGGGAAATTCAAACTTTCTAAGCTATATTTTTGTCGAACGGCGCAGAGGCGCGCCCCGGATGCAACGAAAAGGTCTTGAATTCGTCAAACCCTGTTCTGCTGGGGCGTGATATAATCTATATTGTGGGTGCATGCCCCGATTAAGATACGCAATGAAAGGCGCACAGCATGAACAGACAGGAAATTTCCGAAATTCGCAGAAGGCTCAACCCCGACAAGAACAGCATCGACTGCATCCTCGGCTGCTACGTGGACGAGAAGGGGGAGATCATCTCCAGCTTCCGCCACTCGCTGCTGACTCTGCCCCAGGAGGAGGCGGAGAAGTATCTGGCGCTGTTCCGCAAGGTGCTCTCCGGCACGCCGGGCAGGAACCTGGTGGAGATCGCGTTCCGCCCGGATCAGGTGATGGACGGCGACGCGCACCGGCTGCTCACGGCCCTGCGCAACACGAACCTGAAGGTGGACCAGGCGGTGGAGCAGTTCTTTCAGCGGGTGATCGAGGGCCTGCAAATCGAGGGCAACTACCTGATCCTGCTGATGCACGACACCTACGACATTCCCTTCAAGGCCAAGGATGAATACAAGTCCGACGAGTACTCCCAGGATTCCTTCCCCTACATCATCTGCTCCATCTGTCCGGTGAAGCTGACCCGCCCGGCGCTGTGCTACTGCAGCGAGGACAAGGGCTTCCACGAGCGCGATCTGGACTGGGTGGTGTCCGCACCGGAGCTGGGCTTCCTGTTCCCCTCCTACGAGGACGGCGGCGCGAACATTTACAGCGCCCAGTACTACACCCGCGACGCCGCCGAGAGCCACGAAGAATTCGTGAATGCCGTCTTTGACAACCGTCCGCCCATGCCCGCAGTGGAACAGAAGGAGATCTTCGAGGCCCTGCTCAGCGACAGCCTGGCCGATGATTGCAGCCTGGAGGTGGTGCAGGCGGTGCACGAGCAGCTGCGCGAACGCGTGGAGGAGCGCAAGGCCGACAAGACCGCCGAGCCTGCCACCGTCTCCAAGAAGGAGGTGGGGGCGGTGCTGAAGGAGTGCGGCGTGTCCGAGGAGCATGTGGCTGCCTTCGAGGAGCGCTACGACGAGGAGTTCGGCCCCGCAGTCGATCTCTCCGCCCAGAACATCGTCAATGTCAAGCAGTTCGAGCTCAAGACCCCGGACGTGGTGGTGAAGGTCAACCCCGAGCGCAGCGATCTCATCGAGACCCGCGTCATCGACGGCTCCCGCTACATCCTCATCCGCGCCGACGAGGGCGTGGAGGTCAACGGCGTGAACATCTCCATCAGCGATCTGGGCGATGACGTGTCCGGCGATGACGTTGCTCCGTTCTGAACCATTATGAAAAAGGAAGTCCCTCCGGCATGGAAGGACTTCCTTTTACGTTATGATGCGTAATGTACCGGGTTTTTGCGTTGGACGGATATACACCAAATACGAACAAACGCAGAACTTACTCCGGCAAGGGGCGTCGACAGAAACGGCTCGTATGCCTTGCCCATCAGTTCTGCGTATGTTCAAATTGTAGCAGAGAAACCCCACAACGTCAAGTACGCATTGCGCGCATCTCAGAAGCTGGAGATGGGCAGGCTGTCGTCGTCGCTGCCCTTGATGATGCTGCGGATGACCACGAAGTATTTCACGTCGTCGCTGACCCGCACCTCCACGCGGTCGCCCACCCTGCGGCCCAACACGGCCTTGCCCAGCGGCGATTCCTTGCTGATCACCCCGGAGAGCGCGTCCTGGCGCAGCGTGGTCATCAGCTGGATGGTCTCGGTTTCGTCATCGTCCTCGTAGTAGATCTCCACGCGGTCGAACAGCTCCACCACGCCCTCCTGACCCTTGGCGGACACCACCTTCGCGGTGCTGATCATCCGCCGCAGATAGCGCAGGCGGCTGTCGCAGCGGCGCAGCTCCTGCTTCGCGGCCTTGTATTCGTAATTCTCGCTCAGGTCGCCGAAGGCCCGTGCGGTCTTGAGATCCTCCACGCACTTCGGGCGCACCACGCGCATGCGGTAGTCGATCTCCTCCTGCATCTTCCGAATGTCCACTTCGCTCAGCTCGTCGTACATGCCGATGCTCCCTTCCGCCGGCCGTTGCCGTGCGCATATCATTATAGCGCGCTCCGCGATGAAAAACAAGCTTGCAGACGGGAGAAAACTGTGGTACATTGGAATAGAAAATATCGACTGCGGCTGCGCGCCGGAAACGGAGGCCAAACATGCGCGAACAGGGCAACTATTCCTTCTTTCAACACACCGCCTGCGAGTACTTCCCCTGCCACAAGACCGAGCACCCCGAGGACTTCAACTGCCTGTTCTGCTACTGTCCGCTCTATGCGCTGGGTCGGAGGTGCGGCGGCAACTTTCGCTACAATGAGAAGGGCGTGAAGGACTGCACCAACTGCCTGGTGCCCCACCGTCGGGAGAACTACGCCTACGTCACCGGGCGCTATCAGGAAATCATGGAGCTGGTGCGGCAGCAGGATGCAAGCAGCGAGAACCCCGCGCAGCCGCGCTGATTTTGACAAGCATTTTGACTGGCACAGCCATAGAATTGGCAGTCAAAATGCAATTATCGGAAAAAATGAATACGGAATAGCGTTCTGATTCCTGCCTTCAAAACAGTGAGAACCCCTGAAAACACGGCATTTTCGCGTATTTTCAGGGGTTCTGATCTTGGCGTGCCATGCGCGATTCGAACGCGCGGCCTTCAGAGTCGGAGGTTGATGATTTTCAACTTAATATTGCGTATTTGCAGGAGTTTTCGGAATTTCCTACTACACAATTACTACACTACTCAAAATGCTTGAAAAGCGCCTCATAGGAGTGCTGTTTCTTCTTTTCCGAGAGGTGCGTGTATATCTTCATCGTGACCTCCAGGTCTGCATGACCCATGAGATACTGGGCGGTTTTCACGTCTACGCCCGCATCGTATAGCATGGAGCAGAAGGTGTGGCGCAGACTGTACATGTCCGTATGGATGCCCAGCTTGTTGCAGAACGCCGTCCAATTGCGCTTGTACGCGCTCTGAGAGACCGGCAGACCGCGTGTGCTGGTGCACACCAGCCCTTCCTTCGGCAGCGCCTCAACCACCGGGCGCAGCGGCGGCAGGATCGGTATAGACCGCTGACCAGCCGCTGATTTCGTCTGACCGGGCATGATGACCAGCTGGCCATGCTCGAAGTGGCTGCCGTCCGTGACCTTGATCTCTGTCTCCGAGATGTTCTCCGCACGCAGGGCGAAGGCCTCGCTGGGCCGCAGCCCCGCATAGAGCACGAGCATGGCCCATATACCGGCGCTGTGCTCCTGCCAGCCCTCCGTGATTGCGCGCACCACATCCTCGCTCAGGGCCTCACGCGCGCCATCCTTCACATAGTCCCACACAACGCCCTCACAGGGCGACTTGACGATGAAGCCATTGCCCATTGCAGTCTTGAAAAGCTGGCCCGTGACGTACTTCACCTTGTCCACATGGCTCTTTGAGCGCTGCCCCATACTCTTGGCGAAGCCCTGCACGTCTGCGGGGATCAGCTCGCCGATGGGCCTGTCCGCCTTGTCTCCGAGGCTGTCGAGGAACACGCGGACGATTGACCTGTTGTTCTCCTGATTCCTGTACCCGCCGCGGGAATAGCGCTCCAGCCAGGTGTTTGCCCAGCGGCGCACGGTCATCGTCCGCGCGTCTGCATGCACGGCGAGTCCTTCAAGGTATTCGTCGCGCTTCTGGTTCGCCTCTTTTTGCGTCTTGCCGTAGAAGTATT
>CAMBWJ010000155.1 GCA_945871545.1 uncultured Clostridia bacterium
TGGCAACGGCCCGGGAGAGTAGGTCGTCGCCGGATTCAATTCTTTTTGGACAGTCGAAAGACTGTCCTTTTTCTTACACAAAAGATTGCCGCCGGAGTTTCTCTCCGGCGGCCTTTCTCATATTCGCATCAATCGGTGAATTTGGTCTCGATGAAGTACGCGTCGCAGGCGCGCTTGAAGAAGATGCGGGAGGCCAGATCCATCACGCCCTCGACCACCAGGCCCGCGCCGATCACACGCATCAGCAGCAGCGCCGTGGAGAAGGGGTTCAGCAGGATCACCACGCCGAAGGCGATGGAGATGATGGCGCAGACCAGCTCGATGTACCAGCGGGTGGCGTTCATCCGGCGGAAGCCTAGCGTGCTCTGAATCTTCACCACGCCGCCGATCAGGATGATCAGGCCGAAGAGGATGGGCAGCAGCGAGATCAGCAGGCCCTTGAACACGATGACCAGCACGCCGCCGATGATCCACACCAGGCCCAGCGACAGATCGAAGCTGGTGATGGAGATCTTCGCCTCCAGCATGAAGTAGCGCACCACGTAGACCAGGCCGATGATGATGCACACCGCGCCGATCACGCCGAACAGCAGCGATGTGGCGATGCCCGGCCAGATCAGCAGCACAAGGCCGATCAGGATGATCGCGATGCCCGCGATCAGCTCCGTCCAGCTCAGGTGCATGTGCTTGAAAATGCCCTTCTTTCCGGAGTTTTTATTCTGTTTCATATTTTCCCTCCTTCTGAAGCCGGATTTTCGGCTTGCTTACTCCTCAATTATAGCACGATGTATGCGCGATTTCAACATGCGTTAAATTCCTATGAAACAAATCGGGATTGATTGACACGGCCGTGAAGCGGTGATAAAATAGCAGACGGTAAACCGAGTGATTCACTCGGAATTGATGCGAGGGGGCGATGCGGTTGAAGCTGTCCACGCGCGGGCGCTACGGCATTCATGCGATGTACGATCTTGCGGTGCACTACGGCGACGGGCCGCAGTCCATCAAGTGCATCGCGGAGCGGCAGGGCATCCCGGAGGCGTATCTGGAGCAGCTGATCGCGGTGCTCCGGCGGGAGAAGCTGGTCATCAGCAACCGCGGGGCGCAGGGCGGCTACCGACTGGTGCGCGAGCCCAGCGGCGTGACCGTGGGCGAGGTTCTGCGGGCGCTGGAGGGCGGATTGAATCTGGTGGATTGCCTGCTGGAGGAGGACAGCTGCGGCAAGAGCTGCGCCTGTCCCTCGCGCATCGTGTGGCTGAAGATCCGGGACGGACTGAACCGGATCGTCGATGGAATCACCCTCCAGGATATGATCGATGAATATGCGTGCCAGATGGCACAGGGGGAAGAAGAATGAAGCGTATCTACATGGATAACGGCGCGACCACGCGCGTAACCGAGCCCGTATTTGAGGCGATGCAGCCCTATTTCTGCGAAATCTATGGCAACCCTTCCTCGGCGCACAACTTCGGCTATGTGTCCCGCCACGCAATCGACGCGGCGCGCGAGCAGGTGGCCAGGGCCATCAACGCCGACGTGAACGAAATCTACTTCACCGGCTGCGGCACCGAGTCCGACAACTGGGCGGTGCGGGGCGCGGCCTATGAGAACGTGAAGAAGGGCCGCCACATCATCACCACCGCCATCGAGCACCACGCCATCCTGCACACCTGCGCGCAGCTGGAGAAGGAGGGCTTCGAGGTGACCTACCTGCCGGTGGATGAGTACGGCTTCGTAACCCCCGATCAGCTGGAAGCGGCCATCCGCCCGGACACCACGCTGGTGTCCATCATGACCGCCAACAACGAGATCGGCACCATCGAGCCCATCGCCGAGCTGGCCGCAGTCTGCAAGAAGCACGGCGTGCTCTTCCACACCGACGCGGTGCAGGCCATCGGCAGCGTGAAGATCGACGTGAAGGCCATGCAGATCGACATGCTGAGCATGTCCGGCCACAAGTTCCACGCGCCCAAGGGCATCGGCGTGCTCTACATCCGCAAGGGCGTGCGCCTGCAGCAGTTCATGAACGGCGGCGCACAGGAGCGCAACCGCCGCGCGGGCACCGAGAACCTGGCCTCCATCGTGGGCATCGGCAAGGCCATCGAGCTGGCCACCGCAGACATCGACGCGCACAACGAAAAGCTCTCCGCCATCCGCGATCACATGATCGAGCGCATCCTGAAGGAGATCCCCTACACCCGCCTGAACGGCCATCCCACCACCCGCCTGCCGGGCAACGTGAACGTGTGCTTCCGCTTCATCGAGGGCGAGTCCCTGCTGATGCTGCTGGACGCGAAGGGCATCGCCGGTTCCTCCGGCTCCGCCTGCACCAGCGGTTCGCTGGATCCCAGCCACGTGCTGCTGGCCATCGGCCTGCCCCACGAAATCGCCCACGGCTCCCTGCGCCTCTCCCTGAGCGAGGAAAACACCATGGAGGAGGCCGATTACGTGGTGGATGCGCTGGTGGAGATCGTGTCCCGCCTGCGCAGCATGTCCCCGCTGTACGACGATTTCATCAAGGAAAACCAGCAGTAAGCAGTATTATAGAAGCAATTCACGCGCGACGCAGCGCAATATATAGGAGGCAAAACTATGGAATATACCGAGCAGGTCATGGATCATTTCATGAATCCGCGCAACATGGGCGAAATGGAGAACCCCGACGGTGTGGGCACCGTGGGCAACGCGAAGTGCGGCGACATCATGCGCATCTACATCAAGGTTGAGGACAACGTGATTACCGACGTGAAGTTCAAGACCTTCGGCTGCGGCGCAGCCATCGCCACCTCCAGCAAGGCCACCGAGCTGGTGAAGGGCAAGACTCTGGACGAGGCGCTGCAGATCACCAACAAGATGGTCATGGATTCCCTGGGCGGACTGCCGCCGGTGAAGGTGCACTGCTCCGTGCTGGCCGAGGAGGCGCTGCACGCCGCCATTCAGGACTACAAGGATCGCCTGGAGAAGGGCGAAAAGCCGGCCTCCGAGGAGGACGAGGAGGTTCGCTACGTCTGATCGAAGGACGTTTGCGGGGGAGGTACGGGAATTCCGCACCTCCCCTTCTTCATGGGCGTTTATCGATTGACAAACGCGGGAAAATAGGCTATGATCGCAGAAGAAATGCGAAATTGATGCGCTGACGGAGGTTTTGCGATGATCCACGGAAATCTGGAAGGCATACGCGACAGCTACCTGCGGGAGCTGGAGACGCTGTACGACGCCAGCTTTGACCGCGATTTGTTCCTGCCGGAGGAGCTGCTTCATGTGCTGGTGCGCTTTACCGAGCTGATCAACCGGGAGATGCTGGTGTACCTGGGCCGCGACGGCAGCGTGCTGGAGATCGCCATCGGCTCCATCGGCTCCATTGCGCTGCCGGAGCTGCATCTGCGCCGCAATCTGGATCGCCTGAGCGGCTTCCGCTGCATCCACACCCATCCGGGCGGAAATGCGGAGCTGTCCAGCGTGGATCTGCAGGCGCTGCGGCTGATGCGCTTCGACTCCATGTGCGCCGTGGGCGTGCGGGACGGCGCGTGCACCGGCGTGAGCGCGGCATTTTTGGGCGAAATGGAGTACGACAACTTCTCCATCGTGCTCAAGGGCCCGGTGAAGGCCAGCCGCATTCCCCAGACCAACTGGATGGCGGAGATCGAGCAGGCCGAGGTGCGCGTCAAGGAGGCCATCGCCAGGGGCGGCATCGTGGAGCAGAGCGAGAAGGTCATGCTGATCTCCACCGACAGCGAGGAATCGCTGGAGGAGCTGGCCAGCCTTGCAGAGACCGCCGGAGCCATGGTCATCACCCGGGTGATGCAGAACCGCCTGAAGCCCGACCCGGCAACCTTCATCGGCAGCGGCAAGGCCGAGGAGCTTTCGCTGGTGTGTCAGGCCATGGAGATCGATCTGGCCATCGTGGACGACGAATTGACCGGCGCGCAGCAGCGCAATCTGGAGAACGTGCTGGGCGTGCGGGTGATCGACCGCACGGCGCTGATCCTGGACATCTTCGCCCAGCGCGCCCAGACTGCCGAGGGCAAGCTGCAGGTGGAGCTGGCCCAGATGAAGTACCGCCTGCCCCGGCTCACCGGCATGGGCACGGTGCTGTCAAGACTGGGCGGCGGTATCGGCACCCGAGGCCCCGGCGAGACGCAGCTGGAGGTGGACCGCCGCCGCATCCGCAAGCGCATCGACGACCTCCAGAACCAATTGAAGGAGCTGAAGCGCCAGCGCGACATGCGCCGCGCCCGCCGCGACAAGCAGGGCCAGACCACGGTTGCGCTGGTGGGCTACACCAACGCGGGCAAGTCCACGCTGCTCAACGCCCTGTCCGGGGCGGACGTGCTGGTGGAGGACAAGCTGTTCGCCACGCTGGATCCGGTGATGCGCAACGTTGATCTGCCGGAGAACCGATCCTGCCTGCTGGTGGACACCGTCGGCTTCATCCGCAAGCTGCCCCATCAGCTGGTCGAGGCCTTCCATTCCACGCTGGAGGAGGCGCTCTATGCCGACCTGTTGGTGGTGGTCTCGGACGTGTCCAACCCCCAGTACCGGGAGCAGCGCGACACCGTGTTCCGGGTGCTCAATGATCTCGGCGCGGGGAACAAGCCCGTGCTGGAGGCGCTGAACAAGGCCGACCGGGCGAAGATCGGCGATCAGGTGGAGCCCGCCGACGCCATCCTGATCTCCGCGAAGGAGGGCCGGGGCCTGGATCGCCTGAAGGAGGAGATCTCGAAGCGCATCGCCGCCATGCGGCACGCTGTGGAGATCGTCGTGCCGTACAGCAAGGGCAACGTGCTCTCGCTGATCCACTCCAAGGGTCAGGTGACGGGGGAGGAGTACCTCGCCGAGGGCACGAAGGTTTCCTGCCTGCTGGACAGCGCCAACTATCAGCGCGTGCTGCGCATGCTGAAGGACTGAGCGCACACGGGGAACGGCGAAATACGGAGGTACGCAATGGAGCGCACGGAGATGCAATTTGTCAGAGCCTTCGGCAGGCTGCTGCTGCCGCGGGGGTTTCTGCTCTGGAACGGCGGCTTCTACCGCATCGATGCGGAGGAGGGATTGATCTGGGTCGTGGCGCTGGACCGGCCCGACGACGCGCTGTGCACCGTGAGCTACGACGTGAAGGCCTTCTGCCACGGCCTGAACGAGGCGGCGCTGCGCGGCGGCATGTACCGGGTGCTGGGGCTGCGCGCGCGCTACGGCGCGGAGCTGCGCCGGATGAGCGAACCCGAGGCCGATGCCGCGGTGTTTCTCAAGCTGCTGCTGGAGCGCTTCACGCAGATCGGCGGCCTGGCGGATCTGCAGGCGTTCCGACGCTGGCACTATGGGCTGATCGGC
>CAMBWJ010000156.1 GCA_945871545.1 uncultured Clostridia bacterium
ACTTCGAGGAGGAGCCGCCGCTGTTCCAGCTTTCGCCCACCCACTATGCGGCCACCTGGCTTCTGCATCCCAATGCGCCCAAGGTGGAGCCGCCCAGGATCGTCACGGAGCGCATCAAAAGAATGCGCGCGCTGGGAGGTGAAGCGTGATGTCCGCTGAGAATAACGAGCTGCTCCGGGTGGAGCACCTGCGGCAGTATTTTGCGTCCGGAAGGGCCGTCACCAAGGCTGTGGACGACGTGAGCCTCACGCTGAACAGGGGCGAGATTCTGGGCCTGGTGGGGGAGTCCGGCTGCGGCAAGACCACTACGGCCCGATCCATCATCAAGCTGTACCAGCCCACCGGCGGCAGGGTGTGGTTCGACGGCGAGCTGATCTCCTCCGGCCCCTGGGAGCAGCAGGAGGCGGTGCGTCAGGCGAAGCAGAAGCTGAAGCAGGTCTCCCCGGAGCAGAAGCAGGCGGCCCGGACGGCGCTTGCACAGGCCCGGACGGAGTGCCGCAGGGCGGAGGCGGAGTCGAGGGAGCTGCGGAGGAAGTACCCCTCCGTCACCCAGATTCTGATGATCTTTCAGGACCCCATGGCTTCGCTGAACCCCCGCATGACCATCAAGGAGATCATTGCCGAGGGTCTGCGCATCCGGGGCATGAAGGATGAGAAGCAGATCGATAAGATGGTACTGGAGGTGCTGGGCAAGGTGGGCCTGCTGCCGGAGCACGCCAACCGCTATCCCCACGAGTTCTCCGGTGGCCAGCGCCAGCGCATCGGCGTGGCGCGCGCCATCATCATGGAACCGAAGCTGATCATCGCAGACGAGCCGGTGTCCGCGCTGGACGTGTCCATTCAGGCGCAGGTCATCAACCTGCTGGGCCAGCTGCGCGAGGAGACGGGCATCTCCATCCTGTTCATCGCCCACGACCTGTCGGTGGTCAAGTACTTCTCCGACCGCATCGGCGTGATGTACTTCGGCCACCTGGTGGAGCTGGCGACCTCGGACGAGCTGTTCGCCCGCCCGCTGCACGGCTACACCCGGGCGCTGCTGTCGGCCATCCCCATGCCCGACCCGCACTATGAGAAGCGACGCCGCCGCATCGTCTACCAGCAGCCGGAGTACAGCCCTGCGGAGCAGCAGAGCCTTGCGCTGCGGGAGATCTTCCCGGGCCACTTCGTGAGCTGCACCGAGGCCGAGGCGGAAGCGTTTCGGAGTCAGGCATGAGGCGGCATCGGGGCAAGCTGATCGCCCTGCTGTGCGGAGCAGTTCTGTTCCTGCTCAGTCTGCTCTATCAGAAGCCTGCACAGATTTCCGGCGCAAGGGAGTGGCTGCGCATCCTGAGCAATGCAGCCCTGTTGCCCGGCGTGCTGCTCAGCGGTCTCGGCGCCCTGCTGTGGATCGCCGGGGAGGGCCTGTTCGACGGCCTCCGCTACACCATGTCCAGCCTGATGGCGCGGCTGCGCGGCGTGGACAAGAGGTACGCATCCTACTTTGACTACACACAGCGGGAGAAGCGCAAGCGCACGGGCAATCCGCTGCTGCTGCCCGGCCTGTTCTTCCTCGTTGCGGCGATCCTGATGACGCTATTCTACTATCTGTGAGACGAACCGTCCCCCTTCCGATTCCGTTCGGTGCGGGACGGTTCGTTCTGCATGCAGGTCGCATATCCGAAAACAAGTGCACCCCCTGCGCGAGATGCTGACTCGCACAGGGGGCGCGATTCGTATGGGTTTGTGCAGGGCTTACTTCTTGTGGCCGATGCGGGACAGGAAGGGGATCTGCACCTTCTGCTTGGAGATCACGTCAAAGGCGACGGCTGCCAGCAGAACCAGGCCCTTGACGACCTGCTGCGCATCCTGGGAGATGCCCAGGATGGACATGGCGTTGTTCAGAACGCCCATGATCAGCGCGCCGATGAGCGCGCCGCCGACGGTGCCCACGCCGCCGTAGGCGGAAGCGCCGCCGATGTAGCAGGAGCCGATGGCGTCCAGCTCAAAGCTCTGACCGGCCTGCGGGGAGGCGCCGTTCAGGCGTGCGGAGAAGGTGATGCCAGCCACTGCCGCCAGGAAGGACATGTTCACATAGGCCAGGAAGAGCATGCGGTTGGTGTTGACTCCGGAGAGCTGCGCGGCCTTCTCGTTGCCGCCGATGGCGTAGAGGTGGCGGCCCATGACGGTCTTGCTGGTGATGAAGCTGTACACCAGCAGCACGATGGCCAGCGTGATGAACACCGTAGGAATGCCGCGATAGCGGGACAGGGTGTAGAACAGCCAGAGCACCGCTGCGGCGATGACCACGGAGCGCAGCACGGTGGACACGATGGACTCCAGCTCATAGCCCTTCTTCTTGCGGTTGATGCGGTTGTAGAACTGAAGCGCGACGTAGACCGCCGCGATGAGGATGCCCACCACCAGGCAGATGGTCTTGCGGCTGTCGGCGGTGCCGATGAAGCCGGTCGTGAGCAGCATGTAAGAATCCGGGAAAGGCGAAATGGTGAGGCCCTTGAGGATCATCAGCGTAAGTCCCCGGAACACCAGCTGGCCGGACAGGGTGACGATGAACGCCGGGATGCGCACATAGGCGATCCAGAAGCCCTGCCAGAAGCCGATCAGGATGCCGATCAGCAGGCACAGAATCACGGAGAGATAGGTGTTCCAGCCCCAGGTGATGATGAACGTGCCCGCGCAGGCGCCGATCAGCGCCACGGTGGAGCCGACCGCCAGGTCGATGTTGCCGCCCGTCAGGATGCACAGGAGCATGCCGACGGCCAGGATGACGATGTAGGCGTTCTGGTTGATGAGGTTGGAAACGTTCATGGGCTTGATCAGGATGCCACCGGTGAGGATGGTGCCCAGCACGATAATGGCAACCAGCACGATCAGCATCATGTACTGCTTCAGAAGTTGGGTTACGGACAGTTTCTTATTCATTTGCCGATCTCTCCCTTGCTCGCCTGCATAATCCGATCCATGATCTTCTCCTGCGTGGCCTCCTCGCGGGTGAATTCGCCCACAATCCTGCCCTCGCACATCACATAGGTTCGGTCGCACATACCCAGAATCTCAGGCAGCTCCGAGGAAACCATCAGAACCGACTTGCCCTGGGCGACCAGATCGTTGATGATGCAGTAAATTTCGTATTTTGCGTTGACGTCGATGCCTCGGGTGGGCTCGTCCAGCATCATGATGTCCGGCTGTGCGAACATCCACTTGCCGATGAGCACCTTCTGCTGGTTGCCGCCGGACAGATTGCCCACAACCTGCTCCACGCTCGGCGCCTTGACTCCCAGCTTCTTCTTGTACTCGTCCGCCGCCTGGTACTCCTTGTCCACGTCCACCACGCCGCGCTCGCTGACGAAGTCCAGCCGCGCCAGGGTGGTGTTGTGCTTGATGGAGTCGCTCAGCACCAGGCCGTCGCCCTTTCTGTCCTCGGTGATGTAGGCAAGGCCCGCCTGAATCGCCTCGGACACGCTGTTCAAGTAGACCTCCTTGCCGTCGATCAGCAGCTGGCCGGAGATCTTCGTGCCGTAGGCGCGTCCGAACACGCTCTTGCACAGCTCGGTGCGGCCCGCGCCGATCAGGCCGGCGATGCCCACGACCTCGCCCTTGCGCAGCGTGATGGACACGTCGTCCACGACCTTGCGCTCGGTGTAGAGGGGGTGATAGACTGTCCAGTTCTTGACCTCCATGGAAACCTCGCCCACATTGGGCTGTCGCGGCGGGAAGCGGTTGGTGAGGTCGCGGCCCACCATGCCCTTGATGATGCGGGGCTCGGAGATCTCGCCGGCGTTCTTGTCCAGCGTCTCGATGGTGGAGCCGTCGCGGATGATGGTGATCTTGTCCGCTACGTAGGCGATCTCGTTGAGCTTGTGGGAGATGATGATCGAGGTGATGTTCTTCTCCTTGCGCAGGCGCAAGAGCAGATCCAGCAGGTTCTGCGCGTCCTGCTCGTTCAGCGAGGAGGTGGGCTCGTCCAGAATCAGCAGGCGCACGTCCTTGGCCAGCGCCTTGGCGATCTCCACCAGCTGCTGCTTGCCCACGCCGATGTCCTTGATCAGCGTGTTGGGATTCTCGTGCAGGCCCACGACCTCCAGATACTGCGCCGCCCGGGCGTAGGTCTCGTCCCAGTTGATGATGCCGCGGCTGGCGCGCTCATTTCCCAGGAACATGTTCTCCGCAATGGAGAGATAGGGCACCAGCGCCAGCTCCTGATGGATGATGACGATGCCCAGCTTCTCTGAATCCTTGATGGTCTGGTGGCGGCACTCCTTGCCGTCATAAATAATTTGGCCCTCATAGCTTCCATAGGGATGGATGCCGGAGAGCACCTTCATCAGCGTGCTTTTTCCAGCGCCGTTTTCGCCGCAGATCGCGTGGATTTCGCCCTCCTCCACCACGAAGTTGACGTCCGACAGCGCTTTCACGCCCGGAAATTCCTTGGTAATGGATTTCATTTCCAAAAGCGTTTTGGCCATTCGTGTTCCCCCTTTTCATTCACCGGAAGTGCATCCGGTGAAGCGCGGAGCCGACGCAGGCCGCGTTCCGCGCATTTTTTCAGGCCGCATAGGCGGCTTGAACAGCAAAGGGCGGATATAATCCGCCCTCTGCACGATTGACTTGGAATTAGCCAGCCAGCTGGTCAGCGGTGTAGTAACCGGAGTCGATCAGCAGCTCCTGATAGTTGTTGACGTCCGCGAACACGGGCTCGCAGAGGTAGGACGGAACGACCTTCACGCCGTTGTCATAGGTCTCGGTGTCGTTGACCGGAACTTCCTCGCCGGACAGGATGGCGTCCACCATCTTGACCACCTGGGTCGCCAGGGTGCGGGTATCCTTGAACACGGACATGGCCTGATAGCCGGCGATGATGTTCTTGGTGTTGGTCACGTCGCAGTCCTGACCGGTGATGACCGGGAACTCCTCAAGGGTGAAGCCGGCGGCCTTCAGGGAGTTGGTGATGCCCAGGGCCAGGGAGTCGTTGGGGGAGAGCACGATGTCCGGGGCAACGCCGTCGGAGTAGTAGGCGGTCAGCAGGTTGTCCATGCGGGCCTGGGCGTCGTCGGTGCCCCAGCCCAGGATGGCGCAGGTCTGGAAGTCGGTCTGGCCGGACTTCACAACCAGCTTGCCAGCCTCAACGTAGGGGCTCAGCACGTCCCAAGCGCCCTGATAGAAGTACAGCGCATTGTTGTCGTCCGGAGAGCCGCCGAAGACTTCCATGGTGTAGGTCTCGGTGGTGTTGTCCAGATCGAACTTGTCCTTGATGAAGTTGCCCTGGATGGTGCCGACCATGTAGTTGTCGAAGGTGGCATAGTAATCCACGGCGTCGGTGTCGGTGAGCAGGCG
>CAMBWJ010000157.1 GCA_945871545.1 uncultured Clostridia bacterium
TCGGAGCGGTAGAAGCGGTCGAACATGTGCTGCATGTCCTCCGCGGAGACGCCGATGCCGGAATCCTGCACCTCCAGGCAGACCTCCCCGGCGGCGTTCGTATAGGTTCGCAGGCAGATCAGCCCGCCCTCGGGGGTGTACTTGAGCGCGTTGTCCGTCAGAATTCGGGCGCACTGCTTGAGCATGTCCCAGTCGCCACTGCACCGGGCCTCACCCCGGTTCTCCAGGCGGTAGTCGTGGCCCTTGTCGATGACGCGGCAGTCCTCGCAGACCTCTTCCATCAGCTCGCCCAGCGAGATTTCCTTGAACTCCATGCGGTTGCGCCCGGTGTCGCCCCGGGCCAGGAACAGCAGCTGCTCCACCAGCTTGCTCATGTACCCGGCCTCGCTCTTGATGGCGGCGATGGACTCGTCCAGCACCTTTTCATCCTGCTTGCCCCAGCGGTCCAGCATCCCGGCGTAGCCCTGAATCACCGCGATGGGCGTGCGCAGCTCGTGGGACGCGTCCGAGACGAACTGCGCCTGCTGGCGGTAGGCCTGGTGCATGCGACTGAGCAGACCGTTGATCGCGTCCTCCAGACCCTGCAAATCGGAGTCGCCCATGTCCAGCTTCTCCTCGGGGTGCTCCGGACTGATGCGCCCGATGGCGTCCTCCAGGCCGTGCAGCTTTTCGCCGCCCACCTCGCCGCCCTCGCCCGCGTCCTGCGGCGGGGTTTCCACGCGACCGGCGCTGCGCCCCAGCAGCTCCGCCGCCCGGGCCATGCGATCCAGCGGCCGCAGCAGCCGCCGGGCCTTCCTGCGCCCGGACATCATCTGCCCGAGGAAGATCAGCGTCTCGATGGCTAGCAGCACCAGCGCCGCCATGCCCATGGTGTCCACGTAGGCCTGACAGGCAACCTCATAGCGCATGCCGTCCGCATCGTAAAAGACATAGGAAGCCCCGCGCAGCGAATCAATCGCCCCCTCCGCAGTCTCGCGCAGGCTCCCGGTGGCGTCCACGGCCTCGATCTGAAGCTCACGCTGAATCTCGGGCGACCATGCACCCCCCAGCGCCAGCCGCTCCTGATAGAAGCAGAAGCCCAGCGCCGCCAGAATCAGCAGCACCAGATTGATTCGGAAGAAGATCCAGAACAGCCGCCACAGCCAGGAGCGACTGATCTTGCGCGCGGTGGAGGTCACGCGACCCGTCTCGTTCATGCCTCTCCCCCTCTTACGCATCGCGGAACACGTAGCCCACGCCACGCACGGTGTGGATGTACTTCACGCCGTACGCGTCGTCGATCTTGGCGCGCAGGTAGCGGATGTACACGTCCACCACGTTGGTTTCCCCGGCGTAGTCGTAGTCCCACACCAACTCCAGCAGCTTCTCGCGGCTGAGCACGATGGACTTGTTCTCCATCAGCACCTGCAAGAGCGCAAACTCCCGGTGGGTCAGCTCGATGCGCTCGCCTGCGTAGTGCACCTCGTGGCGCGCGGGATCCAGCTTCAGCTCCCCGGAGGACAGCACGTTGCCGCCCGAAGCCGGGGCCGTGCGCTTGCGCAGGGCCGCGCGGATGCGGGCCAGCAGCTCCTCGATCTCGAAGGGCTTGGTGATGTAATCGTCCGCGCCCATGTCCAGGCCCGTCACCTTGTCCATCACCGCGTCGCGGGCCGTGACCAGAATCACCGGAGTCTGCTTCTCCTTCCGTAGCCGCCGCAGCAGCTCCAGGCCGCTCATGCCCGGCAGCATCACGTCCAGCAGGATCAGGTCGCTCTCGCCCTCCAGCGCCATCATAAGCCCCGTGCGGCCGTCGAAGGCCTTCTGCACCTCGTAGCCCTCGTGGTTCAGCTCCAGCTCCACGAAGCGCGCCAGCTTCTCCTCGTCCTCCACGATCAGAATCCGATCCGCCATCGTCCTTCCTCCCTGCACCCGTCAGGGCGCGCACCTCTATAAGATGCGCGCCCGACGGCAATCCGTTGGTTTATTTCGCTTCCTCTTCGCTCTTTTCCTGCTTCTCGGAGCCTGCGCTGCGAATCTCGTTCTTCACGGTCTCGGCAGCCTCGGCAGCGCGGTTCATGGCGCTGTTGATGCTCTCCTTGCCCAGGTTGGGGCCGCGGAAGGAGTAGCGCAGGCCGCAGAACAGGCCGATCGCCAGTGCGAAGAACACCGTGCCCACCGAGCACATCAGCAGCACCACGCACACCGTCATCGGCAGTGCGAACAGCTCCTCGCCCTTGCGCCAGACAACCAGGGAATTCTCGTTGCCGATGCGAATCAGCTTCGCAAGCGTCTGGCCCAGCCAGCGCAGCGTGCCGCGCAGGCCCTCGCCGCCATTGTGCTTCTTCTGCTTGCCTTCGTCGTCCTTGACTTCCTCGTCCTTGGTGGAGTAGCTGCCGCCGCTGCTGCTCACCTTGCCCTCGCGCTCCAGCACCAGCATCGCGTCCAGCAGATCCCAATTGGCCAGCTCCAGCGCGGTCTTGGCTTCCTCGTAAGAGATGTTCGCCTTTTCGCGAAGCAGTTCAACCATTTCAAAATTCGTCATCGTGATCTCTCCTTTGATCGTAAGTGTTTTTGCTTGATTTCCTGTCGACGGTAATAGAATACAACCCGATCATTAAACCCCCATGCAAATAGATTAGACGAAGATTAGAATGGGATGCAAATTTTCTCACCCGGGCGTACCGCCGTCGATCCTGCTCCCACGTCCACCCTCTTATGTTATATTTCCGCGCAGACGCGCAAATCGGGTCGATGCGGTTTATAATGAAATTCGTGGAATTCCGCCACAATCTGCAAGTGGAATGGGGAAGCAGAATTGCGAAAGACATACATCACCCGCCTGCCGGACGAATCGGGCGCGTTTCTGGAGGCGTGTCGCATCATCTCCGGCGTGGGCGCGAACATCACCCGCGCAAGCTACAACAAGGCCGTGGACGCGCACACGCTGTTCATCGACGTATCCGGCACCCAGCACCAGCTGGAGATCATCTCGGCGGGGCTGAAGAAGCTGGGCTACATCCAGAGTCGGGACGAGGGTGCGAAGCTGCTGCTGCTGGAGCTGGTGCTGCCGGACGTAGCGGGCGCGGCGCTGCCGGTGCTGGAGCTGATCTCCAGCTACCACTTCAACATCTCCTACATCAACACCCACGAAACCGGCGGGGCCTATCAGAACTTCCGCATGGGCCTGTACATCGACCGGCCCCAGGACATCCGCGACTTTCTGGATCGGGTGTCCCAGCTGTACGAGGTGCGCGTGGAGGACTACGACGCGGGTGAGCGCGCGCTGGACAACGCGGTGTTCTACATCGAATTTGCCAACCGCCTGGCGGAGAAGCTGCACCTGAACCGCCACTGTGCAAACGCGCTGATGGAGCACTCCAACCGCATCATGCAGATGCTGGACGAGCGCAACGAGCCGGCGTTCAAGACCTTTGAATACATCTCCCGATCCGCAGACATGCTGGCGCGCTTCCGGGGCGCGGCCTTCGAGCCGATCATCGACACGCTGCCGCTGTCCGGGGGCTTTACGCTGACCTGCATCCAGCCGCCCTGCGGCAGCAACACCTACATCCTGCGCAAGGGCGACAATCTGCTGTTCGTGGACTGCGGCTTCGCCATCTATGCCGAGGAGATGCGCGGCGTGCTTCGCCGCCTGTTCCCGGGCTTCGAGCGCCTGCACCGGGAGATCGCCATCTCTCACCCGGACATGGACCACTGCGGCCTGCTGTACATGTTCGACGTGATCCACGTCAGCCGCACGGCCTGGAAGTCCTTCGATCTGGAGAACCGGAATAAGCCCAACTTCCGCGAGCAGAACCCCTCCCACACGCCCTACTGCGCCATCAGCCGCATCCTGTCCCGCTATGCGCCGCCGGACATGGCGCGCCTGCACGTGATCGATGAGCTGCCCGACGACCCCGACAGCCCCATCTGCCCCATCGGGCACCTGGACTTCTGCGGCAAGCGGCTCGACTTCTACCGGGGCAACGGCGGTCACGTGCCCGGCGAGGTGGTGATCGTGGACGAGGAGGACAAGCTTGCCTTCACCGGCGACATCGCCGTGAACATCCGGGGCTTCTCGAAGGATCAGGCCGCCTTCAATCGCCTCGCGCCCTACCTGATGACCAGCGTCAACGTGGATTCCGCCGCCGCAGGCGTGGAGCGCGACGCGCTGATGCGCATGTTTCCCCAGTCGGAGTACATCTACTGCTGCGGCCACGGCGCGATCTGGGATCAGAGAAAGAAATAGAATACGTGAAGCGTCGCGTGGGAGGACGTCCCGCGCGGCGCTTCCTGCACCGGCTCCCTCCCTGCGGCATAGGATGCAGGACTACAATAAGAGGGAGTTTTGCGTATGCTTTCGGTATTTTGGGCCGCGCTGGGCATCGGCGGATCCACGCTGATCGGCACCGGCTGCGGCTTCTGGATCAGCCATATATCCGATACATGGAACGACGCGGTGACGGCCTTCGCTGCGGGCGTGATGCTGTCGGCGGCAGCCTTCGGGCTGTTCGTTCCGGCGATGGAGATGGTACAGGGCGCAGGCTGTCTGCTGATCCCCCTGGGTGCGGCGCTGGGCATGCTGTTTCTGCGGGGCACGGCGGCGGTCTCCGGCCATCTGCGCGGCGGCGGCATGCTCCGTCAGCACCCGGAACTGATGTTTGTGCTGGCCATCGCCCTGCACAAGTTCCCCGAGGGCATGGCCGGGGGCGTGGGTCTGGGCGGCGTGGACGCGGGCGCGGCGCGCACGGTGGCGCTGGGCGTGGCGTTGCAGAACCTGCCCGAGGGCGCGGTGATGATTCCGCCGCTGCTGGGCGCAGGGGTGAGCCGCAAGCGCGCGGCGTGCATCGCCCTGGCCACGGGCCTGCTCAATGCGGCGGGCGTGGTGGCCGGAGCGCTGTGGGGCAACCTCAGCGGAAGCCTGCTGCCCCTGGCGCTGTGCTTCGCCGGGGGAGCCATGCTGGATGTGATCGTCTCCCAGATGATCCCCCAGGTCGTGTGCGCGGGTCGGCTCAAGCAGGGCCCGCAGATCGTGCTGGGCGGCTTCGCGATCATGGCAGTTGCAGCGGCGCTTTTTTAGCACCGCTGCCCCCTCTCAAAAAAAGTTGAGGAAAATTGCAAAAAAGGGTTGACAAATCCCCAAATCCGTGTATAATATAATTCGTTGCCGACGCAACGGCGGAACAACCGCCGCGGCTGCCGAAAGGCGAAGGCAGTCGATCCTGAGGATAGGCTGGCGTAGCTCAATTGGCAGAGCAGCTGATTTGTAATCAGCAGGTTGCGGGTTCAAGTC
>CAMBWJ010000158.1 GCA_945871545.1 uncultured Clostridia bacterium
CAAGACGGCAGCAAACGTTGAGACGATGAAGGCGCGCATCAGCGAGTTGATCGAGGCCGGAAAATCCAAGGGTGTGCTCACCTACAAGGAAATCGTGGAGTTGCTGGGCGACATCGAGCTGGACAGCGAGCAGTTTGATCGCATTCTGGATACGCTCAGCGGTTTGAATATCGAGGTCATCAAGGACGACGCCATTCCGGAGGCCGAGCTGAACGCGGAGCCGGCGGAGGAGGAGATCGACATCTCCGTGCCCGAGGGCATCTCCATCGACGATCCGGTGCGCATGTACCTCAAGGAGATCGGCAAGGTACCGCTTCTGACGGCGGATGAGGAGATCGAGCTCGCCCAGCGCATGGAGGAGGGCGACGAGGAGGCCAAGAAGCGCCTCTGCGAGGCCAACCTGCGCCTGGTGGTGTCCATCGCCAAGCGCTATGTGGGCCGCGGCATGCTGTTTCTGGATCTGATTCAGGAGGGCAACCTGGGCCTGATCAAGGCGGTGGAGAAGTTCGACTACCGCAAGGGCTACAAGTTCTCCACCTACGCGACCTGGTGGATTCGCCAGGCCATCACCCGCGCCATTGCGGATCAGGCGCGCACCATCCGCATTCCGGTGCACATGGTGGAGACCATCAACAAGCTGATCCGCGTGTCGCGCCAGCTCCTGCAGGAGTACGGTCGCGAGCCGCAGCCCGAGGAGATCGCTGCGGAGATGGGCATCCCGGAGGACAAGGTGCGGGAGATCATCAAGATCGCCCAGGAGCCGGTCTCCCTGGAGACCCCCATCGGCGAGGAGGAGGACAGCCATCTGGGCGACTTCATCCCGGATGACGACGCACCCGCACCGGCGGAGGCAGCGGCCTTCACGCTGCTCAAGGAGCAGCTGATGAGCGTGCTCTCCACGCTGACGCCCCGCGAGGAGATGGTTCTGAAGCTGCGCTTCGGCCTGGAGGACGGCCGGGCGCGCACGCTGGAGGAGGTCGGCAAGGAGTTCAAGGTCACCCGCGAGCGCATTCGTCAGATCGAGGCCAAGGCGCTGCGCAAGCTGCGCCATCCCAGCCGCTCCCGCAAGCTGAAGGATTCCATTGACTGATGCTGTGCGATAAGCGTATATCGCTCGATCCGCGCCTGTCCAGAATCGCTGCATTGGTCGGCACATGCGAATGCTGTGCCGACATCGGCAGCGACCACGGCAGGCTCGGCGCGTTTTTGTTGCAGAGCGGACAGTGCCGTCGCGTGGTGCTGACGGACATCTCCGCGCCGTCCCTCTCCAAGGCCAGAAAGCTGATTGCGCTGATGGATCTGGAGGATCGCACCGGTTTTTGCGTCGGTGACGGCGCGCTGGCCATCGATTGCCCCGTGGACGCGGCAGTGATCGCGGGCATGGGCGGTGAGACCATCGCGTCCATCGTGGAAGGAAGTGCTGGCCGCTTACACGGCGCGCGGCTGATTCTCCAGCCCAACGTGGCGCTTGCGTCGCTGCGGCGCAGGCTGAATCAATGCGGCTGGCGGATCGTGGACGAGGATCTGGTGCGCGACGGCCGAAGGATCTATCCGATTCTGGTCGCCGTCGAGGGTGCGCAGCAGCTCAGCCCGCTTCAGGCGGAGGCGGGGCCGGTGCTGCTGGAGCGCAGACCGCCGCTGCTTATGGATTACGCCGCGTTCCGGCTGCGGGTTGCGCGCAAGGCGCTGTCCGGCGCGCAGCAGGGCGGCGACGCGGAGAACATTGCGGAACTGCGGCGGGAGATCGCCGTCTGGGAGGAAGTGGAAGCATGTCTGTGACCATCGGCGAGGTCTATCGCAGGATCGATGAATTCGCACCCTTCGCGCTTCAGGAGGAGTGGGACAATGCCGGAATTCTCGCCGGCAGCTCGGATCAGCCGGTGGAGGGCGTCCTCTGCGCGCTGGATCTGAACGATGGCGTGCTCCGCGAGGCGATTGAGAAGAAGGCGCAGCTGATCGTCACCCACCATCCGATCCTGTTTCGCGGGCGGAAGAACCTGCGGGAGGACGACGCGGAGGGCAGGCTGCTCTGTGGCCTCGTGCGCAGCGGCATCGGCCTGATCGCCGCGCACACGAACTTCGACAACGCCGTGCCTGGCGTGAACGACGCGCTGGCGGCGGCGCTGGGACTGCACGACGTGCAGGCGCACGAGGAGGGCATGCGCATCGGCATCACTGGAATTCCCACGCTGGGGGAGTTCCGCCGCCATGCGGAGAAGGCTCTGGGCGGCCCGATTCGCTGCTACGGCGAGGACGGGCGCAAAATTGTGCGCGTGGCTCTGCTGGGCGGCGCGGGCGGTGACTTTGCACCGCAGGCGCGCAAGCTCGGCGCGGACGTCTACCTGACCGGCGAGATCGCCCACCATAAGGCGTGGGACGCCTATTCGGAGGGCATGTGTGTGCTGGAGGCCGGTCACGCGGCCACGGAGCTGCCCGCAATTTCCATGCTGGCCGGTGCTTTACAAATCGGCCCGGATGGTGTAAAATGGAATGTACGAGTGCATGTGAGTGAAGCGGAGATGTTCCGGTAGAATTGGAGGATGAATTATGCAGTTGGAAAAATTGTGGCAGTTCATGCAGGTGGATATGGAGGCCGACAGGTTCGAGGCAAAGATTCGCCAGTCTGAAAAGCGCCAGAAGCTGCTCAAGCAGCGCAATTTTCTGATGGATCAGCAGAACAATATGAAGAAGCTGGAGAGCGACGTGGCGGCCATGACGGATCGCCTGGAGGCCGTGCGCGACGACGCGGAGCGCCTGCAGAAGGTGCTCACCGGCCTGATGGAAGGGCTCGAGAGCAATCCTCCCACGTCCGAAGAGGAGGCCAACGCGCGCATGGAGCCCGTGCAGAAGCTGATGGACAACCTGACGCGCTACGAGCAGGAGCTGAGCAAGATGCGCAAGGACGCGGAGGTCAAGGATCGCCAGCAGCGCGAGATTCGCGTGCGCGCAGCCAAGACCAAGCAGGAGTTCGATCAGCTCAAGAAGGAATACGACGTGGAGTTCAAGCAGGACACTGCCACGCTGAAGGAGATGCGCGCCAGAACCGAGCAGGAATCCGGGAAGATCGAAGCGGATCTGCTGGAGAAGTATCGCACCATCAAGCAGCACTGCACGCCGCCCATGGCCAAGCTCATCGACGGCCAGTGCAGCGGATGCTTCATGTCGCTGCCCAGCGCCACGCTGCTCGCCATCAAGGAGCAGGGCAAGCTGGTCACCTGCGACAACTGCGGTCGCATCCTCTACGCGGAGGACTGACCGCAAGCAAAATTTGATATGAATTGCGAGGGCGCCAGATGATCGCAGGCTTGATGTCTGAGGAAAGTCCGAGCACCGCAGGGCAGGGTGCCGGTTAACTGCCGGTGGAGGCGACTCCAAGGAAAGTGCAACAGAGATATACCGCGAATTCCCGCAAGGGAACGCAAGGGTGGAAAGGCGAGGTAAGAGCTCACCAGCGGCATGGCGACTTGTCCGCTCTGTAAACCCCACCCGGTGCAAGATTGATAGGAAAGCATATGTGGCGGCCCGTCACGCTTTCGGGTAATCGCTTGAGCTCCATGGCAACCTGGAGCCTAGACAGATGATCGTCCAATACAGAACTCGGCTTACAGACGCCGCTCGCAATTATCATATAACGGGAGACACCCTCGGGTGGCTCCCGTTTTTGTGCAGAGGGGTTGCATGAGGCCGTGTCGTGCATTCCCTGCATGAAAATGCAGCACCCCGAATCGATTTCGGGATGCTGCGCTGCATGCTTTTATGAACTGAGGCTGTCCTCGTCCGGCTTCACAGAATCGCGCATGTGGCGGATGGCCGGCTCGAAGGCTGCGTAATCCTCGTAGGCGCACTGGAAGTGGAAGCAGAACACGTACTTGTCGAAGTAGGTCATGGCGATGTAGCCCTTGATCTCCTGATCGCCGTCGTAGGCGAGATAGGTGGTGGCATAGGAGCGCTTGCCGCCCATGAAGCCGGTCTCGGTGTCCAGATTGGTGTCCACCTCGAAGGTCTTCTCGTCGTACTGCTCCTGAAGCACCTCCACAAAGGAGACCATCTGCTCCTGCAGGCGGGTTTCATTACCCGCGTGGGAGAGCTTCTTCATGGTCACCGTCACGCGGGCAGGGTAGACCGTTCCGTTATCCGTCGGCTGCATGAAACAGACCGTGGACTTTCCCGGAATGTTCTGCCAGCCCTGGGGATGGCTGAAGCGGAAGCCCAGGCCGGTTCCGACCACCTCGGCGTAGCCGCTGATGGCGGTGTTGGGCTGGGGCGTGGCCGTTGCGAAGGGCTGCGCGCCGGAGGACTCGGAGGTCGGCTCCGGGGTATCCGTCGGCGGTTCCGCGTCATCGGGCGCATCGTTGCTGACGGGCATGTCAATGGCAACGTCCTGGGCGACGGGCTCATCCTGGATGGCGGGCTGCACATCCTGCGCTTCGTCCGGCGCGGTCTGTTTGTCGACGTCGTCCTCGACCGACGCGATGGCCTGCGCCAGTCCGCTTCCGGCCACCGCCGTTGTTTCGGGCGCAAAGTTCGCCTCCTGCGTCGCGGCCGCATCCGGCTTGTCGCTCTTGCCGCAGGCGCAGAGCGTGCAAATCAACATTGCGCACAGCAGCAGGCACAGAAATCTCTTCAAATTATATCCCTCCGGTATCATCGCTGGGTGTCGCCGTGGGCGGCGATCTGCTCATTCAGCAGGTCGATGTCGCCGCAGCCGTGGCTGATCATCAGATCGCCCTCGTGCCAGTGGGCGCGCAGATAGGCCTCCGCATCGTCAAAGCTGGGCGTGAGCACCGCGTCCAGGCCCCGCGCGCGCAGCGGCTCGATGAACATGCGGGCGTGAATGTCGCCGGGGTCGGTCTCGCGGGCGGCACAGATGTCCGTCACCAGCACGTGATCCGCAAGATCGAAGGTCTCAAGGAACTGCGTAAACAGCGTGCGGGTGCGGGAGTAGGTGTGGGGCTGGAATACCGACCAGAGCTCGCCGTGGGGCTGGAGTTTGGCGATCTTCAGCGCGTTTTTGATCTCGGCGGGGTTGTGGCCGTAGTCGGTGTAGCACTTCACGCCGTCGGTCACGCTGGTGCACTCAAAGCGCCGGTGTGCGCCGATGAAGCCCGCCAGCGCCTCCGCAACCTTTTCCATATTCAGGCCGCGGATGTGGCACACGCCGATCACTGCCAGCGCATCCAGCATGTTGGCCTCGCTGGCGACGCCCACGTGGAAGCGACCGAGCTTCTCGCCGTGGAGCACCGCATCGAAGCTCGCGCGGCCCA
>CAMBWJ010000159.1 GCA_945871545.1 uncultured Clostridia bacterium
CTGCTGGTGCACGACTGGCGCGCGCCGGTGTGCAGCCTGTACTACGATTCCATGCCCGGCGACGTGTCCTACGACAGCCCCTCCGGCAGAATCGTGGGCAAAATGACCCTCAAGCGGCAGTACCGCATGGAAAACGGGCAGCTGAAGTATTATGTGGACACCCAGCTCTCCATCGACGATTCCATGCTGCTGGACATCCTCTCCGGGGCCAGCAGCCACCACATGCGCCAGATCGTGGCCACCATCCAGGCGGAGCAGAACGCCGCCATCCGCCACGACGATGCGCCGGTGGTGTGCGTAGTGGGCGGCGCGGGCAGCGGCAAGACCAGCGTGGCCATGCACCGCGCGGCCTTTCTGATGTATCGCCGCCGGGATCTGCTGGACGCCAGCAAGATTCAGATCATCTCCCCCAGCACCGCCTTTTCGGAGTACGTGTCCAACGTGCTGCCGGAGCTGGGCGAGGAGAACATCCGCGCCCGCACCATGCGGGAGATCGTGGAAAGGGTGCTGGAGCGCAAGGTGGAGCCGCTGGTGCGCCAGATGGAGAACTGCCTTCCGGAGAATCTGGAGACGCGCAACAAATCCGTGGCCTACAAGACGGGCGTGGAATTCCTGCGCAAGCTGAAGGCCACCGCGGAGAGCTTCTCCACCTTCGGCCCGAACTTCGGAAGCGTCCGCATGGACGATCAGATTCTCATTCGCCGCGAGGAGCTGCGGCGCATGTACAAGAATGAATTCTCGCTTCTGACCCCGGCCCAGCGCATCGAGCGCATGAAGGCCACGCTGGAGACCCGGCTGTCCAGCTGGGAGGAGAAGCTGATCCGCCAGTACGAGCAGAGCTTCTCCGGCAAGTACAGCGGACGGGAGCTGACCTTCGTCTCGAAGATGGCGGCGGCCCAGCGCTTGCAGAGCGTGCGTTCCCAGCTGCGGGGCTACACCAACGTCACCGGCTGGAATCTGCTGCAGGAGGCCATGCGCGATGCGCCCCGGGAGCTGCGCAACCTGTTCTTTGAGAACCGGGACGCGAACCTGCTCTGGTGGGAGGACGCCGCAGCCCAGGCCTACCTGCTGGTGAAGCTGGGCTTTGTGCAGCCGGACAAGACGGTGTATCATCTGCTGGTGGATGAGGCGCAGGACTACACCGAGACGGAGCTTGCGCTGCTGCACGCCTACTTCCCCAACGCCCGCGTGACCCTGCTGGGCGATCCCATGCAGCGCACCTGCCCGGGCATGGGCGCGTGCGTGCCGGAGAACTGGGGCGAGTGCTTCGACGCGAAGGACGCGCCGCTGTTCAGGCTGACCCGCTGCTATCGTTCCACCCTGCCCATCACCCGGCTGTGCAACGCGCTGCTGCCGGGCAGCGAGGATCGCCTGAACCCCTTCGCCCGCGAAGGAGAAGCGCCGCTGGTGGCCCAGTACAGCGAAGAATTGCTGAAGGACACGCTGAAGCGCATGCGCAACGCGGGCTATGCCTCCATCGCCGTGATCACCCGCAGCCAGAGTCAGGCGGATTCGCTGTCGGCGAAGCTTGAAAACGTCTACCGCCTGGACGGCGGCGAGGCCGACCTGAACTACGAGAGCAGCGACAACGTGGTGGGCTGCTATCACATGGTCAAGGGCATGGAGTTCGATGCGGTGATCGTGGTCTGGCCCGACGTGGAGCTTGACGACGGTGAGCGCCGCAGGCTCTACACCGCCTGCTCCCGCGCGCTGCACTCCGTGGCGCTGCTGGGCGGCGGCAAGCTGATCAAGGAGCTGAACATTCAGCTATGAGGAACATGCGCATTGCAATCATCGGCGGCGGCGCGGCGGGGCTCATGGCCGCCTGCCTGCTGGCCCGGCGGGGGCTGCGGCCCACGCTGCTGGAAAAGCAGAGCCGGGTGGGCCGGAAGCTGCTCTCCACCGGAAATGGCCGCTGCAATCTGACGAATCTGAACGCTTCAGAGAGGGACTACCACGGCGACCTGCGCTATGTGAAGGCCGCGCTCACCGCCTTCACCCCAAGGGATGCGATGGACTTCTTTGCCTCCATCGGCGTGGAGTGCGCGCCTGACGGGGAGGGCCGGGTCTACCCCCTGAGCAACGCTGCGGCGGGGGTGCTGGACGGCCTGCGGCTCTACGCGGCGGAGCAGGGCTGCGAGATCGTGCCCGAATTCGAGGTCGCGTCCGTGCGGCGGGGGCGGGACTTTGTCATCACATCGAAGGATGGAAGCAGGGTGCAGGCGGACTGCGTGCTGGTGGCCTGCGGCGGCATGGCTGCGCCCAAGCTGGGCGGCTGCGCCGATGGCTATCGCATTCTGGAGAGCTTCGGCCACAGAATTTCCCCGCGCCTGCCCGCCATCGCCGCGCTCAAGACCGATCCCGAGGCCGTGCGCGCGCTGAAGGGAATCCGCATGCACGGGGAAATTGCGCTGTACTGCGGCGAACGGCTGCTGCGCCGGGAGGCGGGCGAGATTCTCTTCGGCGATGGCAGCGTGTCCGGCATCGCCGCGATGCAGCTGGCGCGCGCCGTCAACCTGCAAAAGGGGAAGCCCTGCACGCTGAAGCTGAACTTCTGGCCGGATGCGCCGGAGAACGCCATCGACCGCCGCGCAGACCTGCTGCCAAAGCGTCCGCTGGACGACTTCCTCAGTGGAATCGTGCCCAAGCGGCTGGGTCAGGTGCTGATCAAGGCCGCCGGGGTCGGGCCGCTGTCAGGGCTGGCCGGGGAGCTGGACGCGTGCGAACGCGCAGCCATCCAGCGCACGCTCACCGGCTGGACGCTGCCGGTGAAGTCCACGCTGGGCTTCGATCAGGCGCAGGTCACCTGCGGCGGCGCTGAGTTGAAGGGCTTCGAGCCGGACACCCTGGAGTCCCGCCAGGAAAGCGGCCTGTTCGCCGCCGGAGAGGTGCTGGACGTGGACGGCGACTGCGGCGGCTTCAACCTGCACTGGGCCTGGGCGTCGGCGAACCTCGCCGCCCGGGAGATCATCCGCAGGGCGGAAAACTGAAGGAGAATCACATATGATGATACGCCTGTCTCAGCTTCGCGTAAATCTGAATGATGCCAAGCGTCCGCCGGTGGAGCTCGCCGCGCGGGCGCTGAAGCTGCGCCCGGAGGAGATCGTCTCCGCGCGCATCTTCAAAAAGTCGGTGGACGCGCGCGACAAGCGGGACGTGCACTTCTCCTTCACGCTGGACGTGGAGGTGCGGCGCGTGCCCGCCCACCTGCCGCGGAATGCCCAGCTCCTGCCCGAAGCGGAGCCTGTGCAGCCGATGCCGAGGCTCAAACCCGGCGCGCACCGGCCCATCGTGGTGGGCATGGGCCCGGCGGGGCTGTTTGCGGCGCTGCACCTGGCCCAGGCGGGGCTGAAGCCGCTGGTGATCGAGCGCGGACGGGACGTGGACGCGCGCGCGCGGGACGTGGAGCGCTTCTGGTCGGGCGGAGCCTTCGACCCTGCCAGCAACGTGCAGTTCGGCGAGGGCGGCGCGGGTACGTTCTCGGACGGCAAGCTCAATTCCGGCATCAAGGACCCCCGCTGCCGGGAGGTGCTGGAGACCTTCGTGCGCATGGGCGCGCCGGAGGAAATCCTCTATCAGGCCAAGCCCCACATCGGCACGGATCACCTGCGCGCGGTGGTGAAGAACCTGCGGCTGGAGATATTGCGGCTGGGCGGCGAGGTGCGCTTTGAGACGATGCTCACCGGGCTGCGCTTCGAGGGCGGACGGCTCACCGGAGCCGAGATCGGCGGCGCAATCGAGCCTGCGGAGGAGCTGGTGCTGGCCATCGGTCACAGCGCCCGGGATACCTTCGGGATGCTCAACGACAGCGGCGTGGCCATGGAGCAGAAGCCCTTCTCCATCGGCGCGCGCATCGAGCACAAACAGAAACTGATCAACCGCGCTCAGTACGGCGCGGCGGCGGAGCACCCGGCCCTCGGCGCGGCAGACTACAAGCTCAGCTGCCACCTGCCGGACGGTCGCGCGGCCTACACCTTCTGCATGTGCCCCGGCGGTCAGGTGGTCGCGGCGGCCAGCGAGGAAGGCGGCGTGGCGGTCAACGGCATGAGCCTCTTCGCCCGGGACGGCGAGAACGCCAACAGCGCGCTGCTGGTGTCGGTGGGCCCCGGCGACTACGGCGGGGACGATCCCCTGGCGGGCGTGCGCTTCCAGCGAAAGTGGGAGCAGGCGGCGTTTACGGCGGGCGGCGGTGACTACCGCGCCCCGGCCCAGCGCGTGGGCGATTTCCTCGCAGGACGCGCTTCCACGGAGGGCGGCGCGGTGCGGCCCAGCTACCGCCCCGGCGTGAACTGGACGACGCTGGAGAAATGCCTTCCCGATTATGTCATCGCGGACATGCGCGCGGCCATCGGCCTGTTCGATCGCAAGCTGCGCGGCTTTGCCGATCCCGACGCGGTGCTCACCGGCGTGGAGACCCGATCCTCGTCGCCGGTGCGGGTGCTGCGGGGCGAGAACCTGTGCGCAACGGACATCGACGGCCTGTACCCCTGCGGCGAGGGCTGCGGCTACGCGGGCGGCATCCTGTCCGCAGCGGTGGACGGCCTGCGCTGCGCCCACGCCATACGAAAGCGCCATGAGGAGGACGTATGAAGCCGAAATTTCCCTTTGACGCGGCCATCTTCGATCTGGACGGCACGCTGCTGGACAGCATGTACGTGTGGAAGCGCGTGGACGAGATCTTCTTTGAAAACATGGGCATGGAGTGCCCGGCGGACTACGGCCCCGCGCTGGCGGGCAAGAGCTACCGGGAGAGCGCGGAGTACACCATCGAGCGCTTCGGACTTACGGAGAGCTGGGAGGAGATCGTGCGCGGCTGGACGGAGCTGGCCCATCGCGAGTACGCCGAAAACGTGGGCCTGAAGCCGGGCGCGCGGGAATATCTGACCCTGCTGCGGCGCAGCGGCGTGAAGCTGGCTGTGGCCACAGCGCTGCCGGAGTACCTGTACCGGCCCTGCCTTGAACATCTGGGCGTCCTCGACTGGTTCGACGCGCTGTGCTCCACCGATGAGACCGGCGGGCGCGGCAAGTCCCGGGGCGAGGTGTTCCTGCTGGCGGCGGAGCGCCTGGGCGTGGAGCCCGCGCGCTGCGTGGTGTTCGAGGACGTGCTGGAGGGCGTGCGGGGCGCGCGCTGCGCCGGAATGGGCGCGTGCTGCGTGCTGGACGAATCCTCCCGCCACGCCCATCCCGAGATCGAGCCCATCGCCCACCGGATGATCGCGGACTTCACCGAGCTGCTGCC
>CAMBWJ010000160.1 GCA_945871545.1 uncultured Clostridia bacterium
CGAACGTCGCACCGCTGTAAATATTTGTACAAACAGCTTGACAAGTAAACGGTCGTTTAATATACTGTATGTAAACGATCGTTTACTTAAATCGGAGGTACATGGATGTCGGTCACAAAGGAGAAAATCCTGGAAGCGGCGCTTGCGCTGTTTGCGCGGGAGGGCTACGCGGGGGTGTCCATGGCGGACATCGCCGGGGAGCTGGGGATCACGAAGGGCGCGCTGTACCGCCACTATGCGGGCAAGCGGGACATATTCGAGCGCATCCTGCGTCGCATGGAGCAGATGGACGGGGAGAACGCCGCAAATTACGAAGTGCCCGCCGAGCCGATTGATCAGGGCACAGCGGCCTATGGAGACACGGAAATCGAGAGCATCCTCGCATACAGCGAGGCCATGTTCCGCTACTGGACGGAGGATCCCTTCGCGTCGGCGTTCCGGCGGATGCTGACGCTGGAGCAGTACCGCGACTGCGAGATGGCGCGGCTGTACAGCCAGTACATCACCGGCGGGCCGCTTATGTATATGGAGGATCTGTTCCGGGAGATGGCCGCGCGGGGATGCTGGAAGGAAAATGACCCGATGCAGCTGGCGCTGGAGTTCTACGGCCCGATGACGCTGCTGATGGCCGTCGCCGACGGCCCGGAGGTCGGGGATGCTGTGGAGCTGCTGCGGGCGCATCTACGGCGCTTTGTGGAGAAAAACAGGGCATAATTAAGGAGGAAAGCTACCTATGAAATATCTGAAGAGTGAAAAGTACATGGGCAACGACTATATGAAGTACATCATGGGCCCGAACCCGCTGAAGCTGTGCGAGGAGCTGCTGGCGGAGCATCGGATTCCCGCAGGTGCGCGGGTGATGGATCTGGGCAGCGGCGAGGGCCTGACCAGCGCGTTTCTGGCGAAGGAGTACGGCTTCACCGTCTACGCCGCCGATCTGTGGAGCGAGCCGGAGTCCCACTACCCGCTGTTCGAGAACTTCGGTCTCAGCCGCGAACAGTGCATCCCGGTGAAGGCGGACGCGAACGACCTGCCCTTTGAGAGGGAGTTCTTCGATTCCGTGGTCTGCGTGGATTCCTACAACTACTTTGGCCGCGATCCGTCGTATCTGGACGAGAAGCTGCTGCCCTTCGTGAAGTCCGGCGGCATGATCTACGCGGCAGTGACGGGCATGAAAAAGGACTGCCACGACAACATCCCCGAGGTGCTGCTGCGCTCCTGGAACGCCGAGCAACTGGACTACATCCACGACGCGCAGTGGTGGCGGAACATGGTGTCCCAGAGCCGGGACTGCGAGGTGGTGTCCGTGCACGAGATGCAGAGCAACGCGGAGGTCTGGGCCGACTGGCTCAGGCAGGACAATGAATACGCCGTGGGCGACCGTGCGACCATGGAGCACGGCGGTCTGGATTACATGAACTTCGTGGCCATCGTGCTGCGGAAGAAATAAGTTGGTGGGCGGGGCGCCTTCACTCTCCGCTGTACTGCCGCGCGCCGTCCTTCATCGGACGGCGCTTTTAACTTGACGGAGCTTCGGCCAAAATAGTATAATACATAATGGTTTGAAATGGTTACAGGGGAAAAGGAGGAGAGGCACATGGATCGCGCGCGCGCGGCACAGATTATGCAGGAGCTGGCCAGGCTCTATCCGGAGGCGAGGCCGGAGCTGAATTTCCGCAATCCCTATGAGACGCTGATCGCCACCATCCTCTCCGCACAGTGCACGGACAAGCGCGTGAACATGGTCACGGCGCGGCTGTTCCCCCTGTACCCGGACGCGAAGGCCTTGGCCCAGCTGGAGCCGGAGGAGCTGGAGCCGCTGATCAAGGAGTGCGGGCTGTACCGCAACAAGGCAAAGAACATCATCGCGGCCTGCCGGGCGCTGGTGGAGCGCTACGACGGCGAGGTTCCCCAGACCCGAGAGGAGCTGATGGCGCTGCCGGGCGTGGGTCAGAAGACCGCCGGCGTGGTGCTGATGGCCGCCTTCGGGGATCCCCAGATTCCGGTGGACACCCACGTGTTCCGCCTGTCCCGCAGAATCGGTCTGGCCGATGCGGACACCCCGGAAAAGGTGGAAAAACAGCTGCGGGAACTGCTGGATAAGGACATCTGGATCTTCGGCCATCACCTGCTGATCTGGCACGGGCGGCGCTGCTGCCACGCCCAGAAGCCGGACTGTGAAAACTGCCCGCTGAACGCCGCGCTCTGCGGCCACTGCGTGGATAAATAAGGAGTAGAAGCTATGGCGCTTTTTGTTGATGTAGTCAATATCACTGCGAAGGCGGGCGACGGCGGCAACGGCTGCGTGTCCTTTCATCGCGAGAAGTACGTGATGGCCGGAGGCCCTGACGGCGGCGACGGCGGGCGCGGCGGCGACGTGATCTTCTCCGCCACCGAGCGCATGCACACGCTGATGGACTTCCGCTACCACCGCAAGTTCACCGCCGGAAACGGCGAGGACGGCATGAGCAACCGCAAGAGCGGCAAGAACGGCGCGAACGTGGTGATCGAGGTTCCCCCGGGCACGGTGGTGCGCGACAAGGCCAGCGGCAAGATCCTGCTGGACCTCTACGCCGCGGGCGTGGAGAAGGTGCTGCAGCGCGGCGGCAAGGGCGGCTTCGGCAACCAGCACTTCGCCACCCCCACCCGTCAGGCTCCGCAGTTCGCCAAGCCCGGCGAGAAGCGCGAGGTGATGGAGCTGACGCTGGAGCTGAAGTCCATCGCAGACGTGGGTCTGGTGGGCTTCCCCAACGTGGGCAAGAGCACGATCCTCTCGGTGGTCACGGCGGCGCGCCCGAAGATCGCCAACTACCACTTCACCACGCTCCAGCCGAACCTGGGCATCGTCAAGCAGGATGATTCCAGCTTCGTGCTGGCGGACATCCCCGGTCTGGTGGAGGGTGCAAGCGAGGGCGTCGGCCTGGGCCACGCCTTTTTGCGCCACGTCGAGCGCACGCGGATGCTGCTGCATGTGGTGGACGTCTCCGGCTGCGAGGGCCGCGATCCTTTGGAGGACTACGACGCGATCCTCAAGGAGCTGGAGAGCTACGGCGATCTGAAGAACCGCCCGGTGATCGTGGTTGCCAACAAGATGGACCTTCCCGGCGCGGAGGAGAACCTTGCGCGCCTGAAGGAGAAGCTGGACGGAAGCGGCATCGAGATCTACGCCGTCTCTGCGGCCACGCGAAGCAACTTCGATGCGCTGATGCGCGCCACCGTGCGCATGCTCAAGACCTGCCCGGACGCGGAGCCCTTCGCCGAGGAGGAGCTGTTCGACTTCGATCTGGACAGCCAGGACAGCGGCTTCGAGATTCAGAGAAGCGGCGGCAGCTTCCATCTGTCGGGCGCATCCATCGACCATCTGGTCGCCTCGGTCAACTTCGGCAACGAGGAATCCCTCAACTACTTCCACCGCACGCTGCGCCGCATGGGCGTGATCGACGCGCTGCGCGAGGCCGGTGCGGGCGAGGGCTCCACCGTCTGCATCGGCGAGATGGAGTTCGATTTTGTGGAATAACAGCAGTTACGATATTGGAGGATACAAGCTATGACCACCAAGCAGCGCGCGAAGCTGCGCGCAATGTGCAACACCATGGAGCCGGTGCTCCAGATCGGCAAGGACGGCATCACCGACAACCTGGCCAAGCAGTGCTGGGATGCGCTGGAGGCCCGGGAGCTGATCAAGGTCAACGTCCAGAAGAACGCCCCCTACACCGCCCGCGAGGCCTGCGAGCTGCTCTGCGAGCGCGTGCACGCCGAGCCGGTACAGACCATCGGCAACCGCTTCAGCATCTACCGCCAGGCGCGCAAGGATTCCAAGATCCGCCTGGAGGATCTGTAAGCGCAGGCCTGAGAAGGGTTGACTTACCCGGTCGTTCCTTCCTTGAAACTTAAAACCCAGGCCCGCTGAGCGCATTCCGCCGCTCCGCGGGCCTGGGTTTTGCAATCGATGCCCTGCCTCACTTCTCCTGCTCCTCCAGCAGCTCGCGCACAAATGCGCGGATGAACTCCCTGCAGCCTCCGCAGCCCCTGCCGAAGCGCAGCTTCTCCTGCACCTCCTCGTACGACTTCGCCCCCTCCCGGACGGCGTCCTCGATCATGCCGTAGGTAACCTCCCTGCATCCGCAGGCCAGCTTGTTCCGATTCATGCCCTCATCCTCCCTTTCTGTGACAGCTGACAGTGCCATTATAGCAGCAATCCTTCCCCGTTTCAACTGCCCTGAACTTTTCCGACATAATTTGACATTCGCCAACCAACGTGCTATAATCATAAATGCAGGGGAGCCTGTGGCACAGGCTGAGAGGAAGGTTGCACCTTCGACCCTTACACCTGATTCGGGTAATGCCGACGTAGGGAGTCAAGAGATGCATTCCAGACGGAGGATCGCCGACAGGTGATCCTCTGTTTTTTACCGTCCGATCGCTCCGGACGCACCGGAGCTTTCGCGCGGCAGACCGGGGGCACCACTCTCTGCCGCGATACAAAAGTAATGCTGAACGGGAAAGGAGCATATTCATGCAAGAAACGATGAAAACAGCATTATCAATCGCTGGAAGCGATTCCAGCGGAGGCGCCGGAATTCAGGCAGACATGAAGACCATGTCGGCGCATGGCGTTTACGCCATGACCGCCATCACGGCGCTCACTGCCCAGAATACAACCGGCGTCACAGGCATCTTTGAGGTCACACCTGAGTTTCTGTCCGACCAGCTGGACGCCGTGTTCACAGACATCTTCCCTGATGCGGTCAAGATCGGCATGGTGTCCTCTGCGGCACTGATCCGGGTGATCGCACAGAAGCTGACGGCCTATCGGGCGCGGCACATCGTGGTCGATCCGGTGATGGTGGCAACCTCCGGCTCCAAGCTGATTCAGGACGAGGCCATCGACACCCTGAAAAACGAACTGCTGCCCATCGCAGAGGTCGTCACGCCCAACATCCCCGAGGCCGAGATCCTCTCCGGCATGGAGATTCACTGCCCGCAGGACATGGAGCAGGCCGCAAAACGGATTTCCGAGACCTATCATTGTTCTGTGCTGCTCAAGGGCGGCCACGACCTGAACGACGCAAACGACCTGCTGTACCGTGATGGCACGGCCACCTGGTTCCGGGGCAGGCGCATCGACAACCCCAACACCCACGGCACCGGCTGCACCCTGTCCAGCGCCATCGCATCCAATCTGGCCTGCGGCATGGAGCTGGAGGACGCCGTGCGCAGCGCCAAGGCCTACATCTCC
>CAMBWJ010000161.1 GCA_945871545.1 uncultured Clostridia bacterium
TTCCGTTCGCAAAGATCTTTTTCACCATGTTCCTCTCTCAGCTCCTCTCCTGTGTGTCGTTTTCATCGGCCAGCCATCTTCATAAACAGGCCGCTGTTTGCCCGATAGGCCTCCCGGTAGAGCGCGTAATTCTCCCGGTAGACGCTGTAATTCGCCGGATCCGGCTCCGTGGGCGTGGGGTTGTACTTCACCACCGCGCCGCAGGCCTCGGCCAGATCGGCGTATTCTCCCGCCGCGACCTGCGCGCACAGCACAGCGCCCATCGCGGCCTGCTCCCCGGTCTCCGCCAGGTACATCGGCATCTCGAACACGTCCGCCACGATCTGCCGCCAGAGGGTGCTGCGCGCGCCGCCGCCGGAGAGCAGCGTGTGCGCCACGGGCAGGCCCAGTCCGCGCACGATCTCCAGGCAGTCCTTCAGCGAATAGGCCACGCCCTCCAGCACCGCGCGCGCCATGGCATTGCGGTCGTGTCGGAGGGTCAGCCCGATGAACGCGCCGCGGGCATTCTCATTCATGTGGGGCGTGCGCTCGCCGGTGAGATAGGGCAGGAAGATCAGGCCGCTGCAGCCCGGAGCAACCTGCGCTGCGCCGTCGTGCATGGAGCGATAGTCGTCGCTTGCGCACACGCTGCCGTTGAACCAGTTGGCGGCAAGGCAGGCGTTGAGCACCGCGCCCATGACGTACCAGCTGTCCGCCAGGGCGTGGCAGAAGGTGTGGGTGCGCAGCAGCGGATCGTAGAGCGGCCTGTCCGCCGCGACGAACACCTGACCCGAGGTCCCCAGGTTGACGCAGGAGCTGCCCGGCAGCAGCAGACCGTTCCCCACCGCCTGCATGGGCTGATCTCCGCCGCCGAAGGACACCAGCGTGCCCTCCGCAAGCCCAGTCTCCGCAGCGGCGCGCCGCGTGACCCTGCCTGCGGCCTCGTAAGGATGGTGGCGGCAGTCCGGCAGCAGCGATTTATCAATTCCCAACTTACGGATCAGCTCTTCGCTCCAGCACATGTGCACGTTGTCGAACATCAGCGTGCTGCATGCATCCGTCGGCTCGGTGCCGAACTCGCCGCAGAGCCGGTAGCGCAGGTAATCCTTCGGTAGCAGCGCATGGCGCGCGCGATCGTAGATCTCCGGGCGGTTCTCCTTCACCCACATCAGCGACAGCGACTGAAAGCCGGAATGCACCTGATTCTGCACCCAGCTGCCCAGCCTCTCCACGCCGACGCGGGAAATGATCTCTTGCTTCTGCTTTGCCGCGCGGCCGTCGCAGTGAATGATCGCCGGACAGAGCACTTTTCCATCCCCGTCCAGCAGTACCAGGCCGTGCATCTGGCCGGAGAATCCCACGCAGCGGATGTCGGATGGTCTGAGCGCCGCCTTGCCCAGCGCGTCGCCGATGGCGAGGCACATGGCGCGGTACCACGCCTCGGGGTCCTGCTCCGCGTAGTTCGGGGCAGGCGAATTCAGCGGATACTCCCGGTATCCGATTCCCGCAATTCGGCCATCCGAATCCGCAATCACTGCCTTCAGACCCGTCGTTCCAAGGTCGATCCCCAGATCATAGGCCATCCTGCCACCTCCCATGTTGCTTCATGCTCACTTTACCATATTTTATCAAAACATGCAGGAGCATGTCAATGCCGGGATTCCATATCACACAAAAACAATTGGACACACCATCCGCGGTTTCGCAGATGATGTGTCCATTGTTTATCTCAGGCTGCCGTCAGCGCAGCTGCGCTGCAGCAGTCAACCCACTCGCCGGATTTCTTATTCGGCGTAGGTGCAGTTCATGAAGTACTTGTAGCCCAGCGGGTTGGAGAAGAAGCCTTCCACGTTCTCATCCAGCATGTAGATGTCGGTGTAGAAGTACAGGGGGGTGATGCAGCCGGTGGACATGAGCAGGTCCTCGGCTCTGTGCATCAGCTCATAGCGGGTCTCGGTATCGGTGCAGGTCTTGACCAGGCCGATGAGCACATCGTAGGTCTCGGCCCAAGTGCCGTTCTCAACCTTGACGTCGTAGCCCAGGTCGGTCAGGTCCAGGTTGTACATGGCGATGTCCGCATGCGCATCCTTGCCGAACTGCACGTCGTTGTTGCCGGAAGCGGTGATCCACATATCCAGGAAGGAGATGGGATCGTTGTAGTCGGCCAGCCAGCCGTTGCGGGCGATGGTGTAGCCGCCGTCCTTACGGGTGTTCAGGAAGGTGTTCCACTCCTGGTTGACCAGGTTCACGGTGATGCCCACGGAAGCCCACACGCCCTGCAGGTACTCGCCGATGGCCTTGTGGCCCTCAGAGGTGTTGTACAGGTACTCCATGGTGGGAGCGTTGGTGAAGGTGTAGGTGGCCTCGTCATAGTCGTAGTACTTCTTCAGGATCTCAATGGCCTCGTCCCAGTTGTCGATGTAGGCATCGGCGGAGACGTCATAGTAGCCAGCATAGTCCTCGGAATCGCCGGCGTTCATGTAGAACTCGGAGCCGTCGGCGTCGGTCATGCCCATGGGAACGAAGCCCGGAGCGGGAACCTGGCCAGCCTGGCCGATCTCCTCGACGATGTAGTTGCGGTCCAGCAGCAGGCTCATGGCCTTGCGGATCTCAACGTTGGCAGCCTCTGCCTCAGCGCCGGTCAGCTCGCTGTCGGCGGGCAGCAGGTTCTGGTTGATGTTCCAGCACACATAGTAGGTGCCGATCTGGCCGGCGACGAAGTACTCGGTGGGGTACTCGCTCTCCAGACGCTTGATCTCAGCGGTGGGAACGTCGTCAATCAGCTGCCAGGTGCGGTTTTCGAAGTTGGACAGCATGTTGTTGGCGTCGTCGGAGAGATAGAACTCGATGGTGTCCATCAGGATGGAGTCCGCATCGATGTAGTTGGGGTTCTTGGTCAGCGTGATCTTGCTGTTGTGCTCCCAGCCGGTGATGGTGTACGGGCCGTTGCACACGTAGGTGGAGGGATCGGTGGCCCAGGCTTCGTTGGACACAACGTCCTCGCGGACCGGATAGTATGCCGGGAAGGCCATCAGCTCGTTCCAGTAGGCAACGGCGTTGTTCAGGGTCACTTCCAGGGTCTTGTCGTCGGTGGCGGTGACAGCCAGCTCATCCGGATAGCCCTTGACAACCTCGAACATGTAGCCGTAGTCGGCGGCCAGCTCGGTGGAGGCAGCGCGCTTCCAGGCGAACTCGTAGTCGCCGGCGGTGACTGCCTGGCCGTCGGACCAGGTCAGGCCATCGCGCAGGGTGTAGGTGTAGGTCACGGTGCCATCCTCGTTGGCAACGCCCTCGGTCAGCTCTTCGGCAGCGTCGGCAACGATGACCAGGTTGCCCTCTTCGTTCTGGGCCCACTTGGACAGGCCGGAGAACAGGTGCGCGGTCAGGGTCGCGCCATCGACTGCGGAGTTCAGCGCGGGATCGATGGTGTCGGGTTCAGAGGCGATGCAGACAGCGATGGAAGTGGCGGTTTCTTCTGCCAGCGAGATCGCGGAGCAGGAGAGAACCATGGCCAGAACCAGCATGAGAGCAACGAACTTCTTCATGATGAGTTCCCCCTTCTGATAATAGAAGTATTTATTCTTTGATGCGCTTGCATCCAAGAAGCACGATTGGGCGATCCGGCGGTCAGGCCCCTTTGGATGGGCCTACCCTCCCCCGTCAACGGGTTAACCGTTGACAGGGACTTTTTCATGAGGCTTGCCGAATGAAAAACGGATCGCGTTGCGGCGTTTGGGCCGGGAAGCGTACGCCCGGCGTCAGTTGATCTCCTTCACCCGGTGGCAGGCAACGAAGTGGCCCGGCGCGACCTCCTCAAAGGGCGGCATGGACTGGGCGCAGGCCTCGGTGGCGTAGCGGCAGCGGGTGCGGAAGGGGCAGCCGGAGGGCGCGTTCAGCGGGCTGGGAATGTCGCCGGTGAGGGCGATGCGCTGGTTGGCGCGGGCGATCTTGGGATCCGGCACCGGCACTGCGGACAGCAGCGACTGGCTGTACGGATGCAGCGGGTGGTTGTAGATCTCGTTGGCCTCGGCCAGCTCCACCATCTTGCCCAGGTACATCACGGCGATGCGGTCGGAGATGTGGCGCACCACCAGCAGATCGTGGGCGATGAACAGGTAGGTCAGGCCCAGTTTCTCCTGGAGGTCGTCAAACATGTTGATGACCTGCGCCTGAATGGACACGTCCAGTGCGGACACGGGCTCGTCGCAGACGATGAACTCTGGGTTCACCGCCAGTGCGCGGGCGATGCCGATGCGCTGGCGCTGGCCGCCGGAAAACTCGTGGGCGTAGCGGGAGGCGTGCTCGCTGTTCAGGCCGACGTGGCCCATCAGCTCCAGGATGCGCTCCTGGCGCTCCTGCTTGCTGGAATAGAGCTTGTGCACGTCCAGCGGCTCGCCGACGATGTCGGAGACCGTCATGCGGGGGTTCAGCGAGGAGTAGGGATCCTGAAAGACCATGGTGGCCTTCTTGCGGAACTCCTGAATGTCCTGTTTGGTCTTGATGGGCTTGCCGTCGAAGATCACCTCTCCGGCGGTGGGCTTGTACAGGTGCAGGATGGTGCGGCCCACGGTGGTCTTGCCGCAGCCGGACTCGCCCACCAGGCCCAGCGTCTCGCCCTTGTTGATGGTGAAGGAGACGTCGTCCACGGCCTTGAGGGGCTTGGAGCGGAAGAAGCCCATGTTGATGTCGAAGTATTCCTTGAGGTTCTTGACCTCAACCAGCGGACGGTTCTTGTTTTCAGACATTGTCCGCACCCCCTTCCAGGGTAATGGCGCCATCCTCGACGCCCTGCTTGATGTTCATCCAGCAGGTAGCCATGTGGTCGTCGTTGATGAGCATGCGCTCGGGGCGCTGGGTGAGGCAGACCTTCATGGCCGACTCGCAGCGGGGTGCGAAGGGGCAGCCCGCGGGCATGTTCAGCAGGTCGATGGGCGTGCCGGTGATGGGCTGGAGACGCTGGCCCTTGGTGTCCGCGGTGGGAATGGAGCGCATCAGGCCCTTGGTGTACTCGTGGCGGGGGTTGTAGAAGATTTCGTCAGCCGTTCCCTGCTCGCAGATGGAACCGGCGTACATCACGACAACCTCGTCGCACATCTGGGCCACCACGCCCAGGTCGTGGGTAATCATGATGATGGCCATGCCCAGCTGCTTCTGAAGGTCGCGCATCAGATCCAGAATCTGGGCCTGAATGGTCACGTCCAGGGCGGTGGTGGGCTCGT
>CAMBWJ010000162.1 GCA_945871545.1 uncultured Clostridia bacterium
CTTCAGGGTGCGCCGGGCCAGCTCGGGATCGCCATGGATGAGCCGCACGGCCTGCTGGCACAGAGATCGGGTGGACTGATGGCGCGGACAGGCCTGCTGCACCTGGCGCAGCGTGATGCCGAGTCCGTGGAGCGCGCGGGCGTAGGCCTGAATTTCCTCCCGGCGCTCCGCCTCCCGGCTGCGTGCCCGATGGGCGGAGACGGAGGCGGCCTGATCGATGGCGCACTGCGCCGCGTCGTCGAGATCGGCCATGGGAATCTCCCGGTCGAGCCGGAGCCTGCGGCGCTCGTCGATCAGGCGCAGGTTGATGATGCGCCTGCACAGCGGCAGAAACGCACCGCGCTCCGGGCGATAGGCCGCCACGGCTTCGCGGAACGCGTCCTCGGCGATCTGCACGTACTCGTCCCGTACGCTGTGCATGTGAAAGCGAACCGCTGCGATCATCAGCGGCCGGTGTGCGCGCATCAGTTCGTCCATCAGGATGGGATCCTCCCTGGCCTGCCGGGCGCGTTCATTCAGACTGGGCTGCATGGGTTTCCCTCGCTTCTGCATTTGCCCCGCAGAATTTGCGAAAACCTCGTATTCTGCGTGTTGGGGATTCTTCTATATATTATACACCTTTTTGGAGAATCCGCAAACGCAGCGGCGCCGCCCCGCGCACATGCGCGGGGCGGCGGACCCACCTGCTGCGTTCACCGGGCGACGGGGCAGGCTTCGCCGTCGTGGCCGATGCCGTTGCAGCGTTCGCAGCGGTCGATGTCGAAGAAGCGCGCCAGCGCGTCCGCATCGCCATTGAGGATTTCCGCGGTCACGCGGGTGGGGCAGAAGTCGTCGTCGTGGCCGGTCTGACCGCACACGTCGCACTTCTCCCGATCCACCTTGACGCTCACGCTGCCGTCAGCGGCGATTTTGCAGCTCTGACCGGTGGTCGCGTCGAAGCGGATGGCCTGGTCAACGCCGTTCAGGGAGAAGGCCAGGGTGTACGCGCCGCCGTCGATGATGTCCGCAGCGCGCAGGTAGAGATCGTCCTCCTCGCCGCCGATGAACTCGAAGGGAACGGCGTTGCCGCTTGCGTCGGTGAGGGTCACGGCTGCGGACGCATACCAGTCGCAGTCGCGGCTCAGCTCGGCCTTGACGATACCGAAGCCCTTGTATTCGATCTCCTCGATCCGTGCGGAGGATGCGGAAGACGCGAGGGCGCTGGAGAGGATCAGGGCAAGAACCAGGATGCATGCGATGATGATTTTCTTCATATAAAATTCCTCCTTGTTTTCTTTCACCTAGAATTCGCAGCGCGTGCGCCTTTTTCGGGGGTGTTTTGAAATTTTTTTCTGAAAAATCCGTTCGGCCAAAAAGAAAACCGCATTGATGATCCAATGCGGCAGATTATCAAAAGGCATTGCGAAGAACAGCCTTATAAATCGAACCTGGCGGCGTGTACGGCGGGTTCGCAGTCGCGCTACTGCGCTTGCGCAAACGCGACCAGCCGCCGGGAAATTTAAATTTCTCCGGCGCGCAGTCGAAACCTGCGCATAAGCGCAACGGTTTCGGTGCGTTGTAGGGGTGGTCGTGGCGGGGGAGCTTGCTCCCCCGTCCACATCTGGTTTCAGTTTCCGCACTCGATGCTGATGCGGGTGAAGATGTCCAGGATGTCGTCTACCTTCATGTTCTGCTTCTTCTCGCCGTCCACATCCAGCACCACGTGGCCGCGATCCATCATCAGGATGCGGCTGCCGTACTCCACGGCGTAGCGCAGGTTGTGGGTGACCATCATGGCGGTGAGCTTCTTTTCCTTCACCACCCGGTCGGTCAGCTGCATGATGATCTCGGCGGTGTGGGGATCCAACGCGGCGGTGTGCTCGTCGAGGATCAGAAAGTCCAGCGGCGAGAGCGTCACCATCAAGAGCGCCACGGCCTGGCGCTGACCGCCGGAGAGCGCGCCCATCTTCACGTGCAGCTTGTCCTCCAGACCCAGCTGCAGCGACGCAAGCTGCTCCCGGAAGAAGTCGATGCGGTTCTTGGAGATGGCGCGGCTGAGTCCGAAGGGCTTGCCCTTGTTGTCCGCCAGCGAGAGGTTCTCCAGCATGGTCAGGTCGGGACAGGTGCCCATGGCGGGATTCTGGAAGATGCGGCCGATGCGGGCGTAGCGCTTGTAGTCGGCGGAGCGGGTGATGTCCCGGCCGTCGATGAGCACCTGACCGCCCTCCACAGGGATGCTGCCGCAGATGATGTTCAGCATGGAGGTCTTGCCGCTGCCGTTGCTGCCGACGATGGACACGAACTCGCCGTCCTTCACGGTCAGACTGAAGTCCTGAAACAGGCAGGATTCGGTGATCAGGCCCTGATTGTAGACCTTCGTGATGTTCTTCAGCTCAAGCATGCTTTTTCACCTTCCCCCTGTTTGCGTTGCCGAGAATCAGGATCACCAGGAACAGCACCGCCGTGACCAGCTTCAAAAGGTTCGCGGGCAGGCCCAGACTGATGGCAACCTGAATGCAGATTTTGTAGATGATGCTGCCGCACACCGCGCAGGTGGTTCCCTTCACGAAACTCATCCTGCGGAAGAGGGTGGTGCCGATGATGACGGTGGCCAGGCCGAACACCATCTGTCCGGTGCCCATGGTGCTGGAGAAGGAACGCTGCTCGTGGCAGACCACCGCGCCGCACAGCGCAACCAGCGCGTTGGCGATCACCAGGCCCAGAATCTTCATCCGGCCCTGATCCACCGCCAGCGAGGTGACGACGGTGGCGTTGTTGCCCGTGGCGCGCAGCAGCATGCCGCACTTGGTCTTGAAGAACAGGTCGAGGATGATCTTGAACAGGATCGCCAGAATCAGCGAGACCACCAGCTTGCGGTGCATCAGCGTCAGCCCCCCGAACAGCGCCATCACCGGCTTTCCGGTGAAGATGGTGTCGATGGATCGCTCCACCGCCAGGTTGGAGCCTGCGATCTGCAGATTGATGGAGAAGAGCGCCGTCATGGTGATGATGCCGGCCAGCAGGTCGCGCACCTTGAAGCGCACGTGAATGATGCCGGTTACCAGGCCCGCAAGTGCGCCCACCAGCATGGCGACCAACAGCGTCAGGTAGGGATTCATGCCCTTCACCAGCAGCACGGCGCTCACCGCCGCGCCCAGAGGGAAGCTGCCGTCCACCGAAAGATCCGGAAAGTCCAGTATCTTATAGGTAATATAAATTCCGTAGGACAGCAGCGCATAGATCAGGCCCTGCGTCAGAGTGCTCACCAGCAGATCGAGGAAAACGCTCATGCTCTTGCTCCTTTGTTGTTTCGCTACACAGCCGCCGGCTTCGATTTGAAACCGGCGGCGCAGGGGTTTCGGGGGAAATTATGCCTCGGTGGACTCGATGGCCTTCTCAGCGACGTCGGCGGGAAGCTCGATGCCGAAGGAAGCCAGCGCCTCGGAGTTGACGTAGATGCCGTACTCGGAGATGGTCTCGTAGGGCATGTCGTAGGCGGAGGCCTCGCCGGTCAGGATCTTGGCGGCCATCATGCCGGTCTGGCGGCCCAGCTGCACGTAGTCGATGCCTGCGGCGGCGACGCAGCCCAGCTTCACCTGCTCAACCTCGCTGCCGTAGATCGGGATGCCGGCCTCGTCGGTCTTCTCCAGGATGGAGGAGAGCACGCCCACCACGTTGTTGTCGGTCAGGTTGGAGAAACAGTCCACGCCCTTGCCGATCAGGGTGTCGGCGGCCTGGGTGACCTCGGACTGCGCGGTCACGCCCACGACCTCAATGGCGAAGCCGTACTCGGGGCCCTTCTCCTGATACTCGGCGATGGCGGACACGGAGTTGGGTTCGCTGGTGGTGTAGATGATGCCGATGGTGTCGGCGTCGGGCTGCAGCTTGCGGATCAGATCCAGCTGGGCCTCGACGGGCAGCTTGTCGCTGGTGCCGGTCACGTTGCCGTCCACCAGCTTGGCCTCCACGGGGTCGGTGATGGCGGTGAACACCACCGGGATGTCCTTGTCCTCTGCGGCGGCGAAGCAGGCCGTTGCGGAGGGCGTTGCAATGGCGCACATGATGGCCACGTTGTTTGCGGAGAAGTTCTGGGCGATCTGGGATGCGATGGCATTGTCGAAGCCCGCGTTCTCATACTTGATCTCGAAGTCCTCGCCCTCCACCAGGCCCGCGTCCAGCAGGCCCTGGATGAAGCCCTCGCGGCAGTTGTCCAGCGAGCCGTGCTCGCCGTACTGGTTGATGCCGATCACGGGGGCTGCGAATGCGGAGGCGGTCAGGGTCAGGATCATCATTGCGGCTACGAGTACGGAAATCAGCTTTTTCATGGTTCTATCTCCTTCTATATGTATATGATGTATATGTCTGTGTTTGCCTGTGTCTGCCGGAATGCGCGCGGAGCGTCGCCATCGAAAGTCCAGCCGCGTCATAAGCGTTCCTCCCTTCCGCCGTCGGGCGTATTTGTGATTTGAGGTAAATAAAAAGCCCGTCCCAACACGATCTGTGTCTGTTGGGACAGGCTGTATACCTGCGGTGCCACCCAAGTTGATGCATCTAAGCATCCGCTCGAATCTCATACGTGGATCTCTCATACCATCATATGAGCCGCCTGGATAACGGGTGCGGATCCCGTCGGTTGCTACTCGCCTCTCGGCTTTCGACCGCCCTCGTAAGTCCATTCACACGGGCTCGGCTGCCGCAATCCCACCGCCTGCGGCTCTCTTTGTGCTCTGCGTTCCGTCCTACTACTCTTACTCGTTGGTTTGCTTCGTGAATTTTCTGTTGTTGCCAAGATTATAATTCCGCAAAATGCATTTGTCAAGCCCCTTTTGCACTTTTTTTCTCGCAAATTTCTCCGCGATTTGTGTCGGATTTCTTCGGAATATGTAGGAGAATCCCAGGATTTCTCCAAAACCACAGATGAACGATGTTCGAGGGTCGATTCGGCATTGTTCGGGGATTTGACGAGGCTTCAGGATGCCCCTCCAACCATCGTTCGGATTTGGATTTTCAAAATGACGGAAAATCCCACGCTGAGTTACGTTTGTATAAACTTGCAAAAAACGCTTGACAAAACATATGGACATTGCTATAATAATCATCGTTGTCACGAACGCGACAACAAAATGCGACATAATCGATCCTTGAAAACGATACAGCGAGGTAAATCAAGATACAAGAACAGTCAGATTTCTGAGAGAGTAAACGCCTGATTTGC
>CAMBWJ010000163.1 GCA_945871545.1 uncultured Clostridia bacterium
TCGGCGCGAAGGCGGAAATCTATGAGATCATGAACGAGCTGACCAAGCAGGGCGTTTCCATCATCATGATTTCCTCTGAGCTGCCCGAGATCATCAACATGAGTGACCGCGTTTATGTCATGTATGAAGGCAAGATGACCGGCTGCATCAGCTATGACGAAGGCTTGAGTCAGGAAGCGATTATGAAGCTCGCAACCCTAGAATCGGTAGGAGGTAAAGCCCAATGAAAGCAGTAAAGCGTTACTTGAAGGACAACCTGGGCATTCTGTGCGCCCTGGCCGTCATGATTATCTTCCTTTACGTCTACCCCACCACGCACAGCACCTTTCTGACCAAGACGAACATCTTCAACGTTCTGCGCCAGAATGCGCCGAACCTGCTGCTCTCCTGCGGCATGACGATGGTCATCATCCTGGGCGGCATTGACCTTTCCGTCGGCTCCATCATCGCCATGTCTGGCTGCTTCGCCGCCGGCGCTGTGGTCTGGGGTGGCATGCCCGAGATCGTCGGCATCCTGATCGGCATTTCCTCCGGTCTGCTGTTCGGCCTGTTCAACGGCTTCATGATCGCAAAGACCACCATCCCGCCGTTCATCGTCACCCTGGCCTCCATGAACATCGCCAAGGGCATCGCCTACGTATTCTCCGGCGGCAAGCCGATTCGCTGCATGACCGACGCCTGGAAGTTCCTGGGCGCGGGCTACATCGCCGGCATCCCCACCCCGGTGGTCACGATGATCATCATCTTCATCATCTCGGTGCTGTTCCTGAACCGCACAAGGATTGGCCGCCACATCTACGCCGTCGGCGGCAACGACACCGCTGCCAAGTTCTCCGGTATCAATACCGCGAAGGTCAAGTTCGTGGTTTACAGCTTCAGCGGCCTGATGGCCGGTCTGGCCGGCATCACCATCGCCTCCCGCCTGTACTCCGGTACCTGCACCTCCGGCGATGCGGCTGAGATGGACGCCATCGCGGCGGTCGTCATCGGCGGTACCTCCATGTCCGGCGGCTCCGGTCGTCTGGGCGGCACCCTGATCGGCGCGCTGATCATCGGCATCCTGAACAACGGCCTGAACCTGATGGGCGTCAACTCCGACTGGCAGTACATCGTCAAGGGCGCGGTCATCCTGCTGGCGGTCTACATGGACTTCATCCGCAGCAGCAAGAAGGCCAAGTAAGACGCTTTCATCCCCAAATAGCAAAAGAAAACCCGGTGCATCGAATGCATCGGGTTTTTCTTATGTCATGGCAGTCACCGGGCGATTCAGCCCTTCAGCAGCGCGCACACGCCCTCCATGGCCTGTTGCTCGTCCGTGCCGTCCGTGACCACGCGCACCTTCGTGCCCTGGCGCAGGTTCAGCGCCAGAATTCCAATGAGGGAGTCCACGCACAGCCGCACGCTGCCGCGCTCCAGATAGACCTCCGCCTCAAACTGGGAGGCGCACTGGGCAAGCCGCGCCGCAAAGTCCGGCGTGATCGTCGGGCAGGCCCCAAATACGGTTTCGTTCGTCAGCATTACCTTGATCCTTTCACTTCAATTCGATTTCCTCCCCGCAGCGCAGCTTCTGCGCAATTTCGGAGATGCGGCGCAAACGCGCATTGACCCCCGACTTTCCAATCGGAGGCTCCAACATCTCCCCGAGTCCGGCCAGGGAAGTAGCGGCGTTGTTCACCCGCGCTTCGGCAATGTCCCGCAGGGGCAGGGGCAGCTTTTCCAGGCCGATCTCCTGATCGATATAGCGAATGTCCTCGATCTGCTTCAGCGCCGTCTCCATCACCCGATTGATGTTGGAGGAATCGCAGTTCACCTGCCGGTTGACCCGATTGCTCACATCCTTCTTGATGCGAACATTTTGCAGCGCCAGCACCGACTGGGACGCGCCCATCAGCGTCAGCATATCGGAAACATCATCACTCTTCTTTAAGTATACCACAAACTTCGCTTTTCTGCACGCTTTTTTTGCGCCAATTTCATAATAATTGAGATTTTTTATAACGAAATCAGCGAAATCCTCGCTGGGCGCGGCGATCTCAATATGATATGCGATCTCCGGATTGGACATTCCGCCGCAGACCATGAAGGCACTCTTCAGGAAGGCCTTCTTGCAGCAGGCGTAGTTCAGCAGCAAGTCCGTCGGCACGGCGCGCAGGCCGAAGGGCGCGTCCGGATCATACAGAGCGGCCTCGCGCAGCAGCGCCATGGAGTCCTCCTCCGGAATCACCAGCTGGTAGCGCGTCATGCCGTTCAGCGAGTTGCTGCGCAGCGTGCGGATCTGGGCCGTCACGCCAAAGTGGCGCTTGAGCAGCTGGAAGTAGTGGCGCACCACCGCCGCCTCCGCCGCCGTGATGGACAGCGCATAGCCCGCCTCGCGACCGAAGCGGTAAGAAATGCCGCCCGAAGCCAGCAGCGCAGCCGCCAGCTCCGCGCGGGAACAGCATTTTTCGGTGCACAGCTCCCGCGCCATCTCCGCGCGGGCGTTCGATGCAAAGGACATTCAGTTTTCCCCCAGTACGCGCACTTCCGTCTCCAGATGCACGCCGGTCTGCGCCTGCACGACCTTCTGAACATGCTCGATCAGGTTCAGGATGTCCGCAGCGGTGGCGTCACCCATGTTCACGATGAAGCCCGCGTGCTTCTGACTCACCTGCGCGCCGCCGATGGTGCAGCCCTTGAGTCCGCACTGCTCGATCAGTGCCCCGGCGAAGTGACCCTCCGGGCGCTTGAAGGTGGAGCCGGCGCTGGGCAGGTTCAGCGGCTGCTTCTCCCTGCGGCGGTTCGCCAGATCCCGCATGCGCTCCTGAATGGCCTCGGGATCGTCCTGGCGCAGCTCGAAGCAGGCGGAGACCACGATGGCTCCCCTGCGAAGGGGCATCGTGCTGCGGTAGCCCATCTCCATCTCGTCGCGGCTGAGGCGGTGCAGCTCACCGTCCAGCAGCACGTCCGCCCAGACGAGCACGTCCTTCAGCTCCCCGCCGTAGGCCCCCGCGTTCATGGCGCAGCCGCCGCCCAGGGTGCCCGGGATGCCGCTGGCGAACTCCAGGCCCGCCAGACCCGCGCGCTGCGCTGCCGCCGCCACTGCGGACAGCCGCGCGCCCGCCTGCGCCCAGACCTGCGCACCCTCCACCCGAAGCTCGGAGAAGGGTTCGCCCAGGGCGATCACCAGGCCGCGTATGCCGCCGTCGCGCACGATGAGGTTCGAGCCGTTGCCGATCAGGCACACCGGGATTCCCTGCGTCTTCGCCGCCGCCAGCGCCTTCTGAAGCTCCTCCACGCTTGCCGGGAGGAACAGCGCGTCGGCAGGGCCGCCCACGCGGAAGGTGGTGTAGCGGGACATCGGCGCGTTTTCCAGCACGCGATCCGGGGCAATCTTGCGAAGCGTATTCAACAGATGCTGCATGTGCATCCTCCTGTCCTCAGAAATTGAAGTAGATGAAGGGGTTGTAGCCGTTGACGGCGATGTAGCTGACGGAAATCCCGAACAGCGCCACCAGCGCCACCGCGCCCGCGACGCGCACCAGGTTCTCGTTCACGCGCAGCTTGCCCACGATGAAGTCCCGCACCGGCAGGCCGCAGACCAGCGCCGCCAGGAAGAACCAGCCGTACTCCCGGCAGAGCACGGTGGTGACGCTGTTCCACAGCGCCGCGCCGTTCACGCCCAGGAGCGAGCCGTACATCGTCCAGGCGTGGGGCAGGCTGTCGCAGCGGATCATCACCGTGAAGAACACCACCATCAGCATGGCGTAGAGGTGGCCGACGGGATGCTTCTCCATCCACTTGCCCAGGCCGGTGAAGCGCTCGATCACCAGCATGACGAAGAAGCCGACGCCCCAGAGCACGTAGGTCCAGGCCGCGCCGTGCCACAGGCCGGTGCAGAACCAGACCATGAACATGTTGAACAGCAGGCGCGGGGTCTTGACCCGGCTGCCGCCCAGCGGGATGTAGAGGTAGTCCTGGAACCAGGTTGTCATGGAGATGTGCCAGCGCTTCCAGAAGCCCGCCACCGACTTGGCGATGAAGGGGAAGCGGAAGTTCTCCAGGAAGTGGAAGCCGAACATGCGGCCCAGTCCGATGGCCATGTCGGAATAGCCGGAAAAATCGTAGTACACCTGCATCAGATACGCCGCCGCAGCGATCCATGCGCCGCCCACCGACAGGTTTGCGTGGTCCAGGCCGAACAGCGTGTCCACCAGCAGGCCCAGGTTGTTGGCCAGGATCGTCTTTTTGCAGAAGCCCAGCATGAAGCGGTGCACGCCCTCCACGAAGTCCGGCAGGTTCTCCCGGCGGTTCTCGATCTCGTCCGCGATGGTCTGGTAGCGCACGATGGGGCCGGCGATCAGCTGCGGGAAGAAGGAGATGTACAGGCAGACGTTGACGAAGCTGCGCTGCACCTTGCCATCGCCGCGATAGACGTCGATCACGTAGCTCATCGCCTGGAAGGTGAAGAAGGAGATGCCGATGGGCAGCGCGATCTCCGGCACCGGGAAGGACAGCTTGAACCAGGCGTTTACGTTGTCCAGCAGCCAGCTCAGGTACTTGAACACGCCCAGCAGGCCCAGGTTCATCACGATGGCCAGCGTCAGCGCCAGCTTCGCATGTCCCCGCTCCGGCTTGCGCTTCTCGCGGTCGATCCACAGCGCCAGCAGCCAGTTGCAGGCAATGGACGCGACCATCACCGCCACGAACTTCGGCTGGCCCCAGGCGTAGAAGCCCAGCGAAACCAGGGTCAGAAACAGATTGCTCCACTTGCGCCAGCGGTGCAGCAGCAGATAGCCCACGAGGGTGCTCGTGAGGAAGAAGTACAGAAATTGATTGCTGGAAAAAACCATAGGGACTCCTTTGTAGCTTATGCGGCACATTTGAAAAACCGCACACTTTCACAGTTTTTATTATAACATCCTTTCCCTCCCCGCGCAAGCGCACCCTGGCCCTTCGCTGTGCGCTCCGTGCGGCTTTTGTGTGACAGGGATGATAAGGATTGTGCCCAGCACTGATCGCGATTTCACCGGTCTTCCTGCGCATGCCCCGGACAGACGGATGCCCCGGCGCACATGCGCCGGGGCATCCTGGAGGAGAAGAAGATCGTTTTTTGGATTACCAGTTCAGATACTCGGGCTTGGTGTAGCCGTCGCCATAGGGCTCGCTGGCGATCATCAC
>CAMBWJ010000164.1 GCA_945871545.1 uncultured Clostridia bacterium
AGACCGCAGCTGGTGATGCTGGCGAGCATGGTAAACGCCTCCTCAACTACCATATGTTATCAGTTTACACTATAACACGGAATATTTAAAAAAACAACAATTCATGAAAAAAGCGTAGAAAATCCTGGAACGAAAGGGCGCACAGGCGCGTCTATATACACAGAAGGAGGGATTTGTATGCGGAAGTTTGTGGCAATGCTGCTGATCGCGGCCCTCGCGGTCTGCACAGCCTGCGCGGAGGCGCAGTGGTGGGACGATCCGGTGCGCGCCTTCGGCTTCGAGGCACGGATGGACGGCTTCTTCCAGCGGGATGCTTGCAGTGTGCGGGCGGAGTATCTGCTGACCTTGGACGAGAGCGCGTCCGGCGTGTCCGAGGCGGCGCGGGAAGCGTACGCGGGCTATGCGGAGGTGCGGCTGATCGAGTTCGGCCATTGCGAGGTTCCGCCAATCGTGCAGAGCAGCTTCGTCTGCGTGGGCGTGCGGGCGGACGGAACGATGGAGATTCTCCCCACGCCCTTTGACCTGATCGCGCGCGCGTACAGCGCGGAGGTGCTGGAGGGACTGGAGATCGAAGCCTGCTGAAGCTGAATAACCGGGGGCCGCAGCGAACACCGCTGCGGCCCTCAGTCTGTCGAAAACCCCAGGAGAGCGCGAGAGGGCCGAAGCCCTTTCGCATTTCAATCGTGGTCGGCGACATGAGCGGCGACCACGGGCTGATTTTTCTGGAAGAAAATCTATTTTCGGAAAGAAAAATCGCTTCCTTGCAGAAATCCATTGTGTCCGTAGGGCGCGATGGATTTCTGAGGCGCCGCGCTCGAATCTTTGATTCGACCGTCGGCGTTCGGCCCTCAGGCCGAATTGGAAACCCAAGGGGTTTCCAACCTTGGGGGTGGCAGTGGCGGGGGAGTTTACTCCCCCGTCCACCATGTTTTAGAAGTTGTACCACTTGAACCAGCGCAGGTACTGCGCGTAGGAGCGTGCCACAGGCAGGCCGGACTCCAGGGGATAGAAGGCGACAAACAGCACCAGCGCCGCCGCCAGCAGCACGCCGGAAGTCCACTGGAAGGCCTTCGGGCTGCGCTTTCGCACCCAATCCAGCATGAGCACCGTGCACAGGATGATGAAGGGCACGCTGGCGAAGTAGTGGTAGATGAAGGTGGAGCGCGGCACCAGCACCCAGGGCAGGAACTGGCTGGCGAAGCCGATGAGCACCAGCAGCCAGGTTCTGGGCGCGCGGCGCTTCCAGGCGGCGCCGATCAGGATGAAGATCAGCGCAATCAGGCCCGTCCACCACACCGCCGGGTTGCCCATGCAGGAGATGGAGGAGATCATGCCCTCGGGCATGTAGGCCGTGCCGGAGTAGTACCACATGGGCCACCAGATCACGGGCCACTGGTACCAGGGCGAGCGGAAGTAGTGGGTGTCGCCGCCGAGGCCCGCGTGGTAATTGAGCATGCTCTCCTGCAGCTGCAGCACGCGATCCAGGCGCTGCTTGCTGAACATATCCCAAATGCTGGTCACGCCCTCGTAGCGCAGCTGCGGGTAGTAGGAGAGATAGTAGATCAGCAGCGGAATGGCGATGAAGAAGATCAGGCAGAAGAACACGGCGTCCAGCGCCCGGATGCTCCACTCCCTGCGATCCTCCCGCAGGTTCCTGAACTCGGCGAACAGCTTCCAGAAGAAGATCACGGCCAGACCCACGGCGGCGTATGCGCCGATCCACTTGGTGGCGATGGCCACGCCCATGGTCACGCCGCACAGCCCCAGCGGCACCAGCGTGCGCTTCAGAGAGACCTGCTTCCAGTCCATCTGGAAGTAGCGGAACATGAACAGGTACATCAGCATGATCCAGAACACCGCGTAGGAATCGATGGTGGCGATGCGGGTCTGGGTGAAGTGCATGCTGTCCAGCGCCATCAGGCACATGGCGATGAAGGACAGCTTCGTGGACTTGGTCAGCTGCTTGGCCAGCAGGTACATCAGCGGCACCATCAGCACGCCTACCAGCGTGCCCATGAAGCGCCAGCCGAAGGGAGTCATGCCGAAGAGCTCCACGCCCAGCATCATCAGCACCTTGCCAAGCGGCGGGTGCGTCCATTCATAGATGTACATGTCGCCCTGCTGCAGCTCGTAGGCGGTGCGGGCGTGGTAGATCTCGTCGAAGTAGGTGCCGTTCAGGTAGCTCGGCTTGCGCGCCACGCAGTTCTGCTCGTCCAGCAGCAGCGCGGGATCGACGGCGAACTCGGCAAGCTCTCCGCTGCGGGAGGCGATGCGCGCGTCGATCAGTTCGTCTCCCTCGCCCCAGAAGCCGAACTCGCTCAGCACCAGCCCCGCGCTCTTTGCCGTGATGCGCACGTAGCGGGCGGTCTGGAAGGGATGGGCGTTCTCGGAGGTGGCGTAGGTGACATATGCTGCTCCGTCATCCGTGGGCACGGTCTCCCGGTAGAGCACGTTGAACTCCTCGTCCATGGGAACGTAGCAGAGCCAGCGGAAGACCAGGCCCTGCCTGTACTCCGCGTGGCACGGCTCCGTCCACGCCTCGCCGTCGTTGGAGAGCTCCACGGTGAAGCTGGAGTTGCAGATACCGCCGTAGTAGACCATCTGGAAGGGCTGCGTCTGACCCAGGTCGAATACGATGCTCTCGCCCGCCTGGCTGGAGGTCCAGCTGGTCTGGGGCGCGTCGGTCACGCCCAGGTTCGTAAAGGCAACTACCGAGTAGACGAGCGTCACGGCGAGCATCAGGATGCAGTCGATGCGCCTGAGGTGCAGGCGGTGATCCTTTCCCTTTGACGGCTCGTCGCAGACCGGCTTCGCAGGGGCAGCCTCGCCGTCGACGCGCTCCACCAGGCGGCGCTTGCCGTCCGCATCCGGCGCAGCCAGCGGGCGCACGCGATTAAACGCGCAGATGTCCAGGCACACCCAGCACAGGTACAGGGCGTTGATCACGTTGATCAGCGACAGCAGCGCGTTCAGCCACTGCTCCGAGGATTGCAGGTGACCGTAGTTGCCCGCACCCATGCCGCCCTGGAGCACCAGCAGCTCGTTCATGGCCGCGGTGCAGGTCATCGCGGTGAGGGATGCCAGCAGGCGCTTGTCGCGGTCGAGGGCGTAGGCCAGCGTCAGCAGCAGCAGCGCCGGGTAGATGTAGCGCTCGTGGATCATCGGCCCGAAGGTGCAGATCAGCGCGATCATCAGGCCGCCGGTGAGCAGCAGGTGGCGGGGCTTCCTGGATTTCAGGTACAAAAAGCCCGCGTAGACGTAGGACGCGCCGAACAGGATCCAGGCAAACACCGTCCAGCCGGGCTGGGCGGAGGTTGCCGTCCAGTTGAAGTCCAGCAGCGTGTACAGGTTCAGGGTATTGATCGTCAGATAGGAATAGCTGCCCATGGTGCTGCCGTACAGCTCGTAAAGCCAGGTCACCGGGCGCACGATGGCGTCGGCCACGCTGGTCGCGCTGCCGATGCAGAAGATGAAGGCCGTGCCGTAGAGCAGCGCCAGCGCGGCGACCAGGCCGTCGGCGAAGCTGAGGATGCGTGCCTTGTCGGGCTTGCGTGCCAGATTGACCACGATGGCGAACAGGCCCAGCGGCGCAAAGAGCATCGCCTGGGGCTTGATGAGCATGGCTCCCGCAAAGGCCAGCAGGGAGGAGAGGTACTTTTCATCCGCCGCCTGCAATGCGCACAGCGCCACCAGCAGCGTAAAGACCGAATCGATCTGGCCCCACGCGGCGGAATCGATCAGCACCGCCGGGTTGAAGGCATAGAACAGTGCCAGCGCAGCGCTGAGGTTGGGATGCAGCCCCTTGCGCTTTGCCACGCGCCAGATCAGCAGCGCGCCCAGCAGGTCGCAGAGGATGGGAAGCAGCTTCAGCAGCGCCAGATGCACGCCGCCCTGCATCGGCAGGTTCAGAAGGTTCCGCAGCGCAGCCACCGGCCACAGCAGCAGCATGTATCCCGGAGGATAGTCGCAGAAGTAGTCCGGGGCGTAGAAGTTGGCGATTCCGTTTGCATAGATGCGCTCCGACCATCCGGTGAAGCAGTTGATGTCGGTGTTGTAGCCGCGCACGCGCACCGCCAGCACCAGGCGCACGACCAGCGCGATGGCCAGGCCGATCCACAGTGCAAGGCGGGCATGCCGTTCGCCTCCGCGATCCAGCGCCCCGGCCGGGTCGCTCTCCAGGCGGTGGCTGCGGCGCGCCAGCGCCAGAACCAGCACCGCGTACAGCGCAGCCAGCAGCAGATAGGCCTCGGTGTTGCGCTGGGGCATCTCATCGTCTGTCTCTGCGGCAGCGGAGCTGTTGCCGGAGGACTGGGGCTTCTCCAGGGAGAACACCTCCACGTCATCGGGCTTCTCGTCCAGCTTCACGACCTCCACATTGTCGAAGTAGGCACTGCCGGTGTTGAGCGAGCCGTAGCCGCCCACGCGCAGCATCAGCGTGACCTCTCTCTGATCCGGGCCGGTCTGGCCGCAGACGCTGATCCGGCGCCACTCCCCTGCGGTGTCCGACACCGATTCGGAGTAGACGAAGGTGTCCCGGAAGGACAGCGTCGCGCCGTATTGGCCTTCACCGCAGCTCTCGGCGCGCACCATGCAGCTGAAGCGGTAGTAGCTGTCCGGCTCCACGGCGATGGTCTGAATGAAGCGCGCGTCGTTTTCGTCGGCGTTGACCACCACGGCGCAGTTGCCGTCGTAGCCGTCCTCCGATACGTACAGCCTGCTCACACCCGCGTCGGTGTACCACATATCCCGCTGCCAGCCGTCGGGCATGCCGGAAGCGTCAACCTGGGAAAAATCGCCGTTGACGGCCAGGTTTCCGGGCTCGGCAAGCGCCGCTGAAGCGCAGAGCATCAGCAGCGCGAGCAGGGTGCAAAAGAATCTCTTCATTTTAAACGGAAGCTCCTTGTGTGCATAATCATCCAACTTTATCTTTTCCATATCATCAGCCGGGAATCCTCCGTCGGACTGGGACAAAAAAGGTACATTTCCGGAAACGCACAGAAAAGAAGGCCGCGAAGGGAACTCGCGACCCGTGATATTGGGATGTCGTGGTTTGGAAGGCCCTATCAGAGCGTATCGAGGAACTCCTTGATGCGGTCGATGGCCTTCTGGATGTTCTCGTTGGAGGAGGCCGCGCTG
>CAMBWJ010000165.1 GCA_945871545.1 uncultured Clostridia bacterium
CGTTAAGCGCATTGGTCATCGTCCGGAGCGCGCGCTCGAGCATTTCATCAAGCCATGCCTGCGCCTGCGCCGCCGTGCCTGTCCGGCGGACGACGCGGCAGCCGCCCCGCTCGTCCTGCGCAAGGCGGGTGAGACCCTTCCCGCTCACCGTCAGCCTGCCGGGCGCGCTCAGCGCATACGGCCCCGTGTCCTCCAGCACGGCGCAGGCCACCGCGGCCAGGTCCCACGCAGGGCGCGTCAGGCCGCCTTTGTTGAACAGGCTGTACGCCGTTTTGACCGGATTGTCCGGATAGCGCGCCAGCGGCGCGCCGGCAAGCACGTCCGCTGCGGCTTCAAAGGGGCACAGCACCAGCTCCTTTTCCCACTCCCGCACGACGGTGCGCATGGCGGGCACATCCATCTCGACATTCCACTCCGTGAAATCGCCGTCAAAGGAGCCGGCCATCATCACAATCCGGCGCACGCAGTGCTGCATGCGCTGCGCGGCGCGCGGCTCCGTCAGGAACCGGGCCAGGTTGTTCAGCGGGCCGATGGTGATCATCGTCACACTGTCCTGCGCCGCGCCCTCCGTCGCCCGCAGAAAGGCATCCGCCGCGTCCGGCTGCGCCGCGCCGGGCGGAAAGCCGTGCGCAAACCGCTTGCAGACCGCCGGCGTATAGCACAGGGCGGGGCCGTCCGCGAGGAAGCCAGGCGTATTGCAGGTGCCCATGGGGACCTGCACGCCGAACAGGCGGCAGACCGCGTCGATCGTCCCCAGGCCGTAGGGGCTGCCCGTGCAGTGCGTGATGCCCAGCAGGCGCGCATGTCCCTCCCTGCACAGCTGCAGGAGGATCGCCAGCGCCGCCGTATCGTCGCAGTCCGGCCCGATGTCGGTGTCCAGAAACACATTGACCGGTTGATTGCTCATGTCTTTTTCTCCTTTTCCGCAAGCCTGTACGCGCGCGGGCTGAGTCCATAGGTCTTTTTGAAGACGTTGCTGAAATAGCTGGGCTCGTCAAAGCCCACCGCCCGGGCGATCTCATAGAGGCGCTCGTCGGTATACTTCAGCCTGCGCGCGGCTTCCTTCATGCGCACGCTGAGGACGTAATCCTGATAGTTCACCCCGAACACCTGCTTGAAGAGCCGGCTGATCTGATAACGGGAGAGATAGAATTTGGACGCCATCTCCGACAGGGACAGGTCCTCCCCGTAATGGCTGTCGATATAGGCGCGCAGCAATCCGATCGTCTCCGCGCCCGATCCGGCGACGCCCGGCTCGAGCTGGCGCTTGTAGCTCAGCAGCTCCTCAAGAAACGCCTCCTGCAGGCCCTCCGCTGCGCTTGCCGCTTCTTCGCCGGGCCACTCCCGGTACTCCGCCGGCTCGCCGCGCGCCACATGCAGGCGGAAGAGCACGTCGCGGCAGGCAAAGAGGACCTCCCGCGGATCGGCATGCGCCCGTGCAAAGAACAGAAACGCCTGCTCCGTCATCTCGCAGAGCCGGTTTTCATCCTCCTGCAGAAAAGCGTCGTGAATCGCCTGCATGCCGCTTTTGAGCATCGGGGTCAGCGGGCTCCACACCACGCTACCCTCATGGCGCACATCCGGCGCGTAGAAGCTCCCGCGCAGTCCGTCCAGGGCTTCGGTCACCGCCGCCGTCATCTCCGCGGGAACGGTATGCAGATAGCTGACGCCCGCCGGGATGCCCTCCGGTCTCAGGTTCACGGCCAGGCGGGCGATGAACGCCTCCCAGGCCTCCTGCGAGGGCACAGTGATCAGCAGGTGGACCCGCCCCTCCCGGGCGCAGCGGCCGATAGCCTCCATGCAGATCTCCTCCGCGCGCGCGGCGTCCCTCTCACGTAGGCAGACCACGCCGTAGGGCATGGGGTCCACGCCCTGCAGCGGCAGCTGCGCCGGATCGCTGCCGTCCTTCATCTGCGCGCAGCACAGCGGAAACATCCAGCGGTAATGCTGCGTTCTCCGGGCGCTGACCGTCTGAAAGGCCTCGCTCAGCAGCATCGTGATCTCCTGCGGATCAATCGGCTTGAGCACATAGCGGCTGACGCCGAATTCGATGCAGCGCTTGGCGTAGTCAAACTCATCGTAGGCGGTCAGCACAATCGTCTCCGGGCAGGGAATTCCCTCCCGGCGCAGGGCCTCCAGCAGCTGCAGCCCGTTCATCTGCGGCATCTGGATGTCCAGCAGCATGATCTGCGGATGATGCGCCCGGATCAGCGCCAGGGCCTGCACGCCGTTCTGCGCATGGAGCACGTCGTCAAAGCCCAGCGCGGAAAAATCAAGCGCCTTCTGCAGATACATGTGTACCGAATGCTGGTCGTCGACCACCAGCAGCTTCATGACGCATTCCCCCTTCCCGCACCCTGTCCGCCCTCTGGCGAGGGCTCCTGCCGGACCGCGCCTGCCGGGAACCGGAGCAGCACAACCGTGCCGTCCGGCCCGGAATCGATGGACAGGCCGTATTCCGGGCCGTAGATCGTGCGGATTCGCTGATGCACGTTGGCCAGGCCGAGGCTGCTCTTCATCCAGTCGATCCGGCGCTCCAGCCCCTGCCGGATCTGCTCAAGCTGCTCCGGCCCGATGCCCTGCCCGTCGTCCTCCACGGCGATGATCAGCAGCTCGTCCTGCAGCTGCACCGAAACGCTGATCTGGCAGTCGCCCTCGGCGCGGTCCGCTACATGCCGAACCGCATTCTCCACCACCGGCTGCACCAGCAGCTTGGGCATCATCAGCTCCGCGGCGCGCGGGTCCACATCCAGCTGCACATGCAGCCGTCCCTCGTACTTGGTGTCAAAGAGCATCAGGTACTTGTGCAGGTACTCCATCTCCTGGGCGACGGTCACCGCAGCCTCGCCGTTGGTCATGCAGTAGCGCATCATCTGGCTGAGCGTGATGATGATCCGGTTGGACTTCTCCGTGTTGCCGTAGAGGATTTCCGTCTGCAGCAGCTGAAGTGTATTGAAGAGGAAGTGCGGGTTGATCTGCGCCTGCAGCGCGGCCAGCTCAAAGCGGCTCAGCTCCAGACGCGTGCGGTAATCCCGCAGCACCAGCTGGTCGATGTGCGCCAGCAGATCGTTGAACCGTTCGCTGATGCGCTCCAGCTCCTGATACTCCCTGCGCACAGGAATCGGCTCGATCGCATTGACGTCCACGCTCGAGAGCGAATCCAGCAGCGCCGCCACGGGCCGCTGGACGGAGCGGGAATACACCACCGCCATGACCAGATTGAGCAGCAGGCAGATGAGCAGCGCTGGAATCTGCATCAGGCGGAGCGGCGCGGAATGCGCCTTGATGGACCGGATCGGGACGCAGAAGACCAGCTTCCAGTCTGAAAAGCTCAGCGAATCGTAGCACACCAGCATATCCTCGCCGCCGATGGCGTCGACAAAGGAGCCGCTCTCCTGCGCATACAGCCGCTCGCTGCCCGCGCCGGTGAGCGCAAGCAGCTGACCGACGCCCTCGCCGCCGCTCTGCACGCAGACGACGCCGTCCGAATCCAGCAGCATCAGCCGCGCGCTCTGGTCGTTGTTGGCGTCGCCAAAGAGCGCGTTCAGGCTGGACAGATCGAAGCAGCATACGATAGCGCCCACCGTCTGCCGGTTCGCGTTGTGCACCGCCATCGCCAGGGAGATGGTCTGCTCGCAAGAGGCGGTCGGCTCCTGGCGCTCGCCGTAATAGTGCTGGTTGTGCAGGGGCAGCAGCTTGATGGTCACGCCGTCCTCAACCGTGCTGGCCTGCACAAACCAGTCCTGCGCCGTATAGTCGTAGTCGCTCTTGAGGTTCTGGCGGTTCTGCAGGTTGTACACATAGCCGTTTTTGCCCAGAATCAGCACGTCCTGAATCGGCGTGAACAGGTCCACGCCCGTGAGCAGGCGGTCCATCTCCCGCTCATGCGCCAGCGTTCTGGCCGGCCTGGGGTTCTCCATGTTCATGCAGACGATCACATCCGACAGGGAGGCCAGGCGCACCAGGCGCGTGCGCGCGTCGGAAAAGTAGGTGTCGATCAGGCGCTTGGTCTGCAGCAGCATGCGCTCGCAGGAGGCCGTCACCTCGTCCTGCATCACACGTCCCGAGAGCATGGTCAGCGTCCCGCCCAGCACGATCAGCAGCAGGCTGCTGATGACCAGTGAAAACAATAGAAACCGGCCTGCCAGCGTTCTGCGTCCGGGCATGCTTCCGCCCCCTTTCCTCTTGTACAATGATTATAAACTCTCCCTCAAAAGTTGGCAAGTTTCGCGAAAGCGAAGGCGCGAGATTACAACTTTTGGGCAATATATTATATTTTTTCGCGCATCTTTTTGTCATATAATGGATTCAACAAATTCCCCCGAACGACAAAAGGAGGTCTGTTTCGTGAAGAAAATTCTTGCTCTGCTCCTGGCCCTGACGATCCTGCTCGCCGTGGGCGCCGGCGCCATGGCGGCGGACAGCAGCCTGACCGGCACGCTGTCCATCCTCTCCTGGTACAACGAGACCCTAAGCGCCCCGGTCATCGAGGGCTTCAAGGCCAAGTACCCGAACGTCACCGTCGACTACACCTATGCGCCGCCCGTCGCGGACTACGTCGAGAAGCTCTCCACGCTGCTGTACACCGGCACCGCGCCGGACGTCTTCTACATGGCGCTTGAGAACCGTGAGGCGCTGACCGTCGGCGGCTACTGCATGGATCTCTCCGGCGAGAGCTACATGCAGGACGGCACCATTCCGGACGCCGTCAAGGCCATGTATCCCAACTGCGCCGCGGTCGACTGCTGGGTCGGCGGCCTGTTCTACAACAAGGACATCTTCGCGGCCTGCGGCATCACCGAGGAGCCGAAGACCTGGGACGAGTTCCTCACCGTCTGCCAGACCCTGAAGGACAACGGCTATGTGCCGCTGCTGGACAACTGCCAGGACGCGGCCGTCAACTTCGTCGCCCCGCTGTTCGGCGCCGAGACCCTGAGCAAGGATCCGGACTTCACCGCGAAGGTGTTCGCCGGCGAAGCGAAGTTTGTGGATGGCTGGACCAAGCCGTATGAGATGCTCAAGGAGCTCGTGGACAAGGGCTATCTGAGCGCGGACATGGTCGGCATCTCCGGCGACGACGTCGCCGCCGTGCAGGCCGGCGAGTTCCACATCCCGATGAGCGAGTGGATCTCC
>CAMBWJ010000166.1 GCA_945871545.1 uncultured Clostridia bacterium
CGGTTCCGATCGATGGCAGGTTATTTCCCCGGAATATCATGCTTCTAAGATTGTCACAGCCCTCGAAAGCAGAATCGCCGATGGAGGTTACTCCTGCGGGGATTGTGATGCTGCTCAGGCTGCTGCAATCCCGGAAAGCACAACTGCCAATACTGGTCACGCCTTCCGGAATATTGATGGCGCTCAGGCTGCTGCAACCAGAGAACGCATGGAACTCAATCTCGTTCACACTGTCCGGCAGCGTGATGCTGCTGAGGCTGGTGCAGTTCGCGAACATATGATCGCTAATTCTGGTCAAGTTGTTCGGCAGGGTGATGCGATTGAGGCTGGTGCAGTCAGAGAACGCACATTCTTCAATCACGGTCACACTGTCCGGTATATCGATGGCGCTCAGGCTGCTGCAACGTTCAAACGCAGAAGCGCCAATGCAGGTTACGCTGTCGGGAATGTTGATGGATTTCAACGCAGTGCAACCTAGAAATGCGTCATAGATTTCAGTAACCGTTGAAGGAAGATTCACCGTTTCCAGCGCATCGCAATAGTAGAAGCACGCTATTTCCACAGTTGTCAATCCTTCGGGCAGAGTGATCGACTTCAGAGAATCGCAGTTTTCAAACGCGTGAGAGCCAATGTATGTAAGTCCGGCAGGGAAGCCGATGGTTGTCAACGCGCTGCAATCCTGGAAGACTCCTACACCGATGGATGTCACACCTTCGGGAATGACTACAGACTTCAGGTTGACCTTTCCGATGAATACCTCGTCGCCAATGGAGGTGATTCCCAGATCGGAGGGGATCACAAGATCGGTATCACTTCCCGTCCAGGCGGTCAGCACGCCGTTCTCCACGGTGAAATCGGGGTTGATGAAGACATAGGGAATGCCATTGCTCTCGCAGTAGCTATGCGCCGCGCTGCCGCGATAGACCTTGGCGGTCAGAATGGTGCAGTCTTCGAACACTTTATTGCCAAAGGTCGTAATGCTCTCCGGCAGGGTGACGGTGCGCAAACCGATGCAGCCGCAGAATGCTGAATTGTGGATCATGGTTACTCCCTCTGGAATAACAATTTCGGTCAGACTGCTGCACTCAGAGAAAGCAGCTTCGCCGATGGTGGTCACACCGTCCGGAAGTTCGATAATTTTTAAACTGGTGCAATTTCCGAAAGCAACTTCTCCGATGAAAACTACACTCTCAGGAAGTTCTATATCGCTCAAGCTGCTGCATTTTCCAAAAGCATAATTGCCGATACTGGTCACGCCTGTCGATATATTTACGCTACTAAGGTTGCTACAGTGGTAGAAAGCAGCTTCGCCGATGGTGGTTACACCCTCCCCAATCATGACATTCTCTATAGATTCATAATTGGAAAACCACGGAGAAAGATCGGGACTGTAGATGGAATAATCCTCCATCTCCCCCTCACCCGAAATCGTCAGCGTTCCTTCGCTGTCGAGAGTCCATGTGACGTTGGAACCATCTATCCCGCAATCCCCTGATGCGACGATAGTCGTTTCCTCTGCAACGGCGATTCCGCACAGAATGATGAAAAGGACAGCAACAGTCAGGATTATGCGCTTCATAAACAGCAGCTCCTTATGATGTAGGATTACTTCTTATGATATTCTATCATTTGGAACTGCCTTTGTCTATATTCCCAATCTTTTGTAATATTATTCTGTCACTTCACGTAATACATCCCGTCAGGCCGCACCAGCAGGTCGCCGAAGAACTCAAAGGAGGCAAGCGGAAGGCCGTCTGCATCGTAGCAGGTATAGATCGTGGTGCCTCCCGTCACGCCCATGCTGCTGGCCTTGCCGGCGACCACGCCGCTGACGAACCAGTCGGGCGCAGCGTCCAGCTCAATCTCCTCGCCCAGACCAGCCTCGCACTCCAGCTCCGCGCGCGTCCATCGGTCGCCGCTGAAATCCGTGCCCCAGTAGCCGCAGAACACCGGCACGGAGACCGCCTGGAAGCCCTGCGGCGACATGCCCGCCTCGCCCCAGTAGCTCTTCACGCCGGGGAAGCACCTGCGCAGCGTGAGGTACAGCGCTTGGGCGCTGGGGTCGGTGTTTTCGCACCAGTCGTCGCCCGAGCCGCCCAGCAGAATCGCCGCGCCGTCGCGCACGGCATAGCTCTCCTCCGTACCCGCGTCGCAGGCCGCAGCCTGCCATGAGGGTCGCTCCTCCGGCAAACTCAGGATCAGCCCCTTCAGGTTCGCAAGCGCCTCATCCGGCAATTTGCCCAGACTGACCGCGTCCGTGCGCGAGAGCATCCAAGTAAGCTTTTCGTCGCGCGCGTCGGGCCAGTCGGTCCCGCCGGCATGGCCCTCCCAGAGCCACATTTCGCCCTCGGAGTCCACCCAGCCGACCTGCAGCGCATCGCCCCAGCCGAGCTGCTCATAGTCCGTGTACAGAAGGATTGTGCGCTGCGGCTCGGCAAGGGCCGCAGTCATCACCAGCGCCAACACAATCACCAGCATCACAAATCGTTTCATCAAAGACACTTCCCGTATTTTTCATCTGTTATTGAGACGTAAATCGAAGGAATTCCGTTTCCAGTATCTCCCATATTTTTCTTCTCCCGTTAAAAATCCATGCAAGAATTGACGAAAGGGCGCGGCAGTGCTAAAATGATCCTCAGAGCGTCGATGGAGACCGACGCCGCACCCGCCAATCCCCAGAGAGGGCGCTGCCTGCTGCGAGGCGTCCGTTTGGCCGCGGCCGAGACCGCTCCGGAGCAGCGACGCGAAACAAGCGCCGCCGGTTTGCCCCCGTTACAGGGCCCACGAGCCAAAGTCAAGGTGGAACCGTGCCTCTTGAATCAACAATTCAATGCACCCTTGGAACACAACGTCCGGGGGTGCGTTTTTTCGCCCCTGAATGCAGAAAAGGAGAGGGAAACATGAAGATCATCTACAAGGACGGAACCGTTGCAGAGTGCCCCGAGGAGGAAAAACTGCACGTCATCCGCCACACCGCAGCCCACATCATGGCCCAGGCCATCCAGCGCCTCTATCCCGAAGCCGACTTCGGCTACGGCCCCGCAACCGACAACGGCTTCTACTATGACGTGGATCTGGGCGACAGGAAGATCTCCGACGAGGATCTGACCGCCATCGAAGCCGAGATGAAGAAGATCATCAAGGAGAACCTGCCCATCAAGCCCTTCATTCTGCCCCGTGCGGAGGCCAAGGCGCTGATGGAGGAGCGTCACGAGAAGTACAAGCTGGAGCACATCGACGATCTGCCCGAGGACGCGGAGATTTCCTTCTTCAAGCAGGGCGACTATGTGGACATGTGCATCGGCCCGCACCTGACCTACACCAAGGCGCTGAAGGCCTTCAAGCTGACCCAGTCCTCCGGCGCATACTGGAAGGGCGACAAGAACAACAAGATGCTCACCCGCATCAACGGCATCGCCTTCGCCACCCAGGAGGAGCTGGACGCGCATCTGAAGCTGATGGAGGAGGCCGCCCGCCGCGACCACCGCAAGATCGGCAAGGAAATGAAGCTGTTCATGATGCGCGACGAGGCCATCGGCTTCCCCTTCTTCCTGCCCAACGGCATGATCCTGAAGAACACGCTGATCGAGTACTGGCGCGAGCTGCACCGTGAAAACGGCTATGTGGAGGTCGCCACGCCCCTGATCATGAACCGCAAGCTGTGGGAGACCAGCGGCCACTGGGATCACTACAAGGACAACATGTACTCCACCATGATCGACGACGAGATCAACTGCGTGAAGCCCATGAACTGCCCCGGCGGCGTGCTGATCTACAGCAGTGAGCCCCACTCCTACCGTGAGCTGCCGCTGCGCGTGGGCGAGCTGGGCATCGTGCACCGCCACGAGCTGCGCGGCGCGCTCCACGGCCTGTTCCGCGTGCGCTGCTTCACCCAGGACGACGCGCACATCTTCATGCGCCCCGACCAGATCACCGATGAGATCTCCAACGTGGTGCACCTGATCAACCAGGTCTACACCAAGTTCGGCTTCAAGTACTTCATCGAGCTGTCCACCCGTCCGGAGGACTCCATGGGTTCTGACGAGGACTGGGAGGCCGCGACCAACGGCCTGAAGGGCGCGCTGGAGAAGCTGGGCCTGGACTACACCATCAACGAGGGCGACGGCGCGTTCTACGGCCCGAAGATCGACTTCCACCTGCAGGACAGCATCGGACGCACCTGGCAGTGCGGCACCATCCAGCTCGACTTCCAGATGCCGCTGAACTTCCACCTGGAGTACACCGCCGAGAACGGCCAGAAGGAGCGCCCGATCATGATCCATCGCGTGTGCTTCGGCTCCATCGAGCGCTTCATCGGCATCCTCACCGAGCACTACGCCGGCAAGTTCCCCACCTGGCTCGCTCCCGAGCAGGTGCGCGTCATGTCCGTCTCCGACAAGAGCGAGGACTATGCCCGCGAGGTCTATGACAAGCTCTTCGCCGCCGGCATCCGCGTCACCCTCGACGACCGCAGCGACAAGATCGGCTACAAGATCCGCGAGGCCCGCCAGGTCATGCGCGTGCCCTACATGCTCATCATCGGCGCCAAGGAGGTCGAGAACGGCAACGTCTCCGTGCGCGACCGCGACACCGACGAGACCACCGTCATGACCGTCGACGAACTCATCGCCAAGCTCCAGCAGGAGATTTCCGAGCGCCGGAGCTGACATTCAGGGGGCGCTGCCCCCTGAAACCCCTGCTTAAGGGCATGATGCCCTTAAGAATCCTCAATATGGCGCGCAATGCGCGCCAAGGAACAATTATTTAAGCCTCCCTTGTGCAAAGGGAGGTGGCGCGTCAGCGCCGGAGGGATTGTCACCCCCCTCCCCGTAGGGCGGGATGCCCACATCCCGCCGCATAGCAAAAGGAGAACCACAATGGACGAGCGATACTACATCATCCGCCGCATCGACGGCGACTACGCCCATCTGGAGCGCACGGACGTGCATGAGGATGAGCTGCTTCTCGTCGCCCGGGCGCTGCTGCCCGATGCCGCCGACGAGGGCACCCGGCTGAAGTGGGCCTTTTTGCAGTACGAGATCATCGACTGAAGGTATCAAACTTTCAAAAACTCCCAAGAGAGCGCGAGAGGGCTGCTGCCCGCTCGTGTTTCAATCGTGGGCGA
>CAMBWJ010000167.1 GCA_945871545.1 uncultured Clostridia bacterium
TGGTGATGGGATGCTCCACGAAGTAGTTCAGCACCATGACCAGCAGCAGCACCGCGCCGTAGATCAGGTTGATGTAGTAGCTGGAGATCTGCGGGAAGCGGTTGAGTCCGGTTTCCAGCAGACGCAGCAGGATGATGGCCAGCATCACGCCGCTGATCTTGCCGCGGCCGCCCTTGGGATCCACGCCGCCCAGCACCACGATCAGGATGCACTGGAGGGTGTAGACGCTGCCGTAGTCCGAGCGCGCGGAGTTGTAGTTGGCCAGCATGATCATGCCGCCGATGGCTGCGCAGATGCCGGAGATCGCGTAGGTCTTGATGAGCATGCGATCCACCTTCACGCCGGAGAAGCGGGCCACATTCTCGTTGGTACCGATCATGTAGATCTTCTTGCCGAAGGAGGTGCGCGCCAGCAGGAACCAGACGATCAGCGCGATGACCACGAAGAAGATCAGCTGCACCGGCAGAACGCCCTGCATCACGCCGCGCTTGCCGGGGATGACCTTGATCAGCTTCTGGTTGATGGTTTCCGCATAGTTCATGGGCAGGTCGCTGACCGCGTTGCCGCCGGTGATGACCATGGAGATGCCGGTCACCAGCTGGTTCATGCCCAGGGTCGTCAGGATCGGCGGGATCTTGATCTTCGAGATCAGCGCGCCGTTGATCGCGCCGACCACCAGGCCGATGCAGATCGCCATTGCGAACGCGGCGATCATGGTGAAGGCATTGATGCTGCCGTCAACCATCTGGCTCTTCATGAACATGCCCATGGTGATGGAGGTGACGTTCGCCACGCCCACGGAGGACAGGTCGATGCCGCCGGTGATCATGCACAGCATGCCGCCGAGGGCCATGATGCCGAACTCGGGGAACTGGCTGGCCATGGTGGTGAAGTTGATGACGGTGTAGAACTTCGAGAAGCGGGTGATTGCCATGAAGATCATCCACGCCACGATCATGATGACCAGGCGGGAGATGTGGCGATCCTTGCGGTAGATGGCGAGCAGCTTGTTCATTTTACCGCCTCCTTTTTCAGGTTGCGAAGGCCGGCCTTATTTGCGCGCGTGACCTGCATTGCGGAGATGCCGGTGCCAACCACGATCAGCGCGCCGACGAAGAAGTCCTTCCAGACGGTGGGTATGCCGATCAGGATCATGGAGTTTTCCACCATGACGATCAGCGCGGTGCCCAGCATGCAGCCGTACAGCGTGCCGCTGCCGCCAACGATGGCGGTGCCGCCCAGCACCACGCCAGCGATGATGTTCATTTCCATGCCCAGCATGTTGGTGGGATGCATCTGCTGCATCATGCTCACGCGGCACAGACCCGCCAGTGCGGAGATCACGCCCACGTACACCAGCATCAAAAAGCGGGTGCGCTTGACGTTGAAGCCCGCACGATGGGCGCTGGTCGCGTTGCCCCCGATGGCGTAGATGCCGCGGCCGAACATGGTCTTGTTGAGCAGGAAGTAGGTCACCAGCAGCACGGCCACGAGCATCAGGAATGTCGTCGGCATGCGCGAGGTCAGGCCGGAGGTCTTGTTCTCCGCGATGAACAGCGCGGAGGTGCCGAAGGAGCGCATGCCCTGCGGGATCACCGCCAGCTGCTTGGAGTTCAGCGCGCCCTGCATCAGTCCCTTGAACACGGAGGAGGAGCCGAGGGTCACGATCATGGCAGGCAGCTCAAAGTAGCCGATGAACAGGCCGTTGAACGCGCCCAGGATGCCGCCGATCACGATGGTGATCAGGATGGGCAGCCACACGCCGCCTTCCCAGCCCATGTCCAGCAGCATCTTGGTGGTGGCATAGCCGGTGAGGGAGGCCAGCGCCGGGAACGATACGTCGAAGCCGCCGGAGACGATGACCATGAACTCGCCGATGGCGAAGATTCCGGGCACGACCAGCGCGCTCAGGATGTCGACGATGTTGTTGGGGGTGAAGAACTGATGGGAGCGAACCTCGATCAGCAGGCACAGTGCGAGGAACACCAGCGTGATGTAAAATTCGCTTCTTCCGGTCAGCTTACGGAGAGATTTTTTCAGATTCATGCATTTTCCCTCCTTACATCATGTGCGAGAGCACGGTGGTCTCGTCGGTCTGTGCGGGCTCGAGCTGGGCGACGATCCGGCCCTTCTTCATGACCAGCATCTTGGAGCAGTTTTCCAGAACCTCGGGCAGGTCGTCCGAGATGATGATGACCGCCATGCCCTGATCCGCCAGGCGCTGGAGGATCGCATGGATGTCGTGCTTGGAGCCGATGTCCACGCCCACGGTGGGGCCGTTGAGGATCAGCACGTCCGGCTTGCAGGCCAGCCACTTTGCCAGCACGATTCTCTGCTGGTTTCCGCCCGACAGGGTGGTGCAGGCGTTCTGCGGGTCGGGAGTCTTGATGGCCAGTTCCCTGACCCACTTGTCCACCTCGTCCTTGCACGCCTTGCGGTCAAGCACGCCCGCGCCCTTGGTGAGGTGGTCGATCTCTGAAATGATGATGTTGTCTGCGATGGACTGGGTGAGGAACAGGCCCTCGCTGAGTCGATCCTCCGGCACGAAGCCGATTCCGGCGGCGATGGCGTCGCGGGGATTTCCGATCTTCACCGGCTTGCCATCCTTGATGATCTCTCCGCCGGTGGCCTTGCGCAGACCGAACATGGACAGCGCCAGCTCCGTGCGTCCGGAGTCCAGAAGTCCTGTGATGCCCAGGATCTCGCCGCGGCGCAGGTTGAAGGAGATGTCCTCAAAGCTGCCGTCCAGCGTGAGATTTTTGACCTCCAGCACGTTCTCCTTGCTCTCAAAGCTCGGCTTGAAGGGCTCGCTCTCGAATTCGCGGCCGGTCATATAGTAGGAGAACTTCTTGTCGTCCAGGTCGGCGGTGTTGCCGGTGGCAACCATCTGACCGCTGCGCATGATGGAGAAGCGCTCCGAAATTTCAAATACCTCGTCCAGCTTGTGGCTGACGAACAGGATGGCGATGCCCTGGGCCTTGAGCTTCAGGATGATCTCAAAGAGGGCCTTGACCTCCTTCTTCGTCAGCGCCGTGGTGGGCTCGTCCATGATGATGAGCTTTGCGTTGAACATCAGCGCGCGGCAGATGGCAACCATCTGCTTCTCCGCGACGGTGAGGGAGCCGACCAGGCGATCCAGCTCCATGTCGAAGTTGATCTTGGAGAGGGCCTCCTTGGCGATCTGGCGCATGCGGCGCTTGTTCACGAGCTTGTGACCTGCGGCCAGCTCGGTGTTGAACGCCAGATTCTCCATGACCGTCAGGTTCGGGAAGATGGAAAAGTCCTGATAGATGACCTGAACGCCCATATTGATGGCCTCCAGGGGCGTGATTTCAGAATAGCTCTTTCCATCAAACTCAATGTGCCCTCCGTCGGGCTTGTGAACGCCGCAGATGACCTTGATGATTGTAGATTTTCCGCAACCGTTCTCGCCGGCCAGGCAGTGCACCTCGCCGGGCTTGATTTCCAGCGTCACGTTCTGCAGCGCCTTGACTGCGCCGAACGATTTGCTGATGTCTACTGCTCTGAGCAGATACTCGGACATTGCCAGAATCCTCCTTGCGGCGGTTTGACCCGCCGGGTTTCTTGGGTGGCGGAGCCGAACTCCGCAAAATCCCGGCAGATTTTGCCTGAACAACGAGCCGTTCAGGCAAAATCTGCCGAGATGATCTGCGGGGAGCCGCATGGCCCCCCGCAACTCATTTTTTGGAATTAGAAGCCGAAGGAATCAACGTTCTCAGCGGTGATGGTAATCCAGCCCTGGCCCTCGAACACGGTCTCGGAGCCTTCCTTGAACTGGAGCTCGGTGTAGCCTTCCACGCCCAGATCCAGCGGAGCGGAGATCTCGTCGCCAGCCAGGATCTTCTGTGCGAGGGCAACCATCGCCTGGCCCGCCAGCGCGGGATCCCACAGGGTCAGGTACTGCACGGCGCCGCTCTTGAGCAGCTCAGCGTTGTCGCCAGGCATGCCGGTACCGGCGGTGAACACCTTGCCGGAGAGGCCCAGCTCCTCGATCGCGCGGGCAACGCCGGGGGCGTCGAAGGAAGAGGTGCCCATGATGCCCTTCAGATCCGGATACTTCTTGAAGAGCTCCTTGGCAACGTTGTAGGCGGTGTCGCCATTGTCGTGAGACTCAACGCGGGGGTCGTCCTCCAGCAGGGTCATGTTCGGATAGGCCTCGGTGGCGCGCTTCACACCGCCGTCCGCCCACTCGTTGTGGGAGCCGTTGGTCAGGTCGGCGACCATCGTGGTGTACAGGCCCTCTTCGCCCATGGCGGCGGCGAGGTTGTCCATGATGAACGCGCCGTACAGCTCGTTGTTGAAGGCCTCGATGTCGTAGTCGACGTTCTCGAGGGCAGCGCCTTCATGGGCGATGACCACGATGCCGGCTTCGCGGGCAGCCTTCAGAGAGGGCTCGATGGACTTGATGTCAACCGGAACCACGCAGATTGCGTCGACGCCCTGGGCGACCAGGTCGTCAACCAGCTGGGCCTGCAGGGTCGCGTCGATTTCGGCGGTGCCCTTCTGATAGATGGTGTCTTCCGGATGTGCGGCAGCGTACTCCTCAACGCCGGTGTTCATGCGAACGAACCAGGGGTTGGAGGCATCCTTCGGGACGACGACGATCTCCCAGCCCTCTGCGAAAGCAGAAGCGCAGGTCAGCACCATGATGGCAGCCATGAGCAGAGCAACAAATTTCTTCATTTTGTTTTCCCTCCTTTTTTCTATGTTCACTCCTTGCGGAGATAAACAACACCTGTGAAAATTCTCCGTTAAAACGTTCTCCAACAATTTACAATGTATTATAACACATCGAAAAACGTTTTTCAACAAATCTCCGTCAAATCTACAAATTTTCTTGAATTCCGATGGGACTTGTGTTCAGTTCGGATATTTGTAAATCCCGCACCCCTCTTTGGGTCAAATCCTAGTAAAAATCCGATTCATTTTTCCATCCGGAAGGTCTTGTACAGGCAAGAAAAAGCGGCCCGATGCAAGCGCATCGGACCGCTTTGGATTCTGCGATCAAATCTCCAGGTAGGAGTCGGAGTACAGGGTGTGATTCTTGAAGATGTCGCAGGACTTGATGGTTTCCATCAGGCGCAGGTCGCAGGGGT
>CAMBWJ010000168.1 GCA_945871545.1 uncultured Clostridia bacterium
ATTCCACCAAAATGGTCATGGCCGTCAAGAGTTTTCAGAAGGATCTGGGCCTTGCACAGAACGGCATCTCCTCGCAGGAGCTGCTGGAGGTCATCTACAGCGACAGCGCGCTGGTCTCCGCGGGCGAGATCGAGCTGCACGAGGGCAAGGCTGGCCCGGTGGTGAAGAAGCTCCAGGAGGCGCTGCGTGCGCTGGGGATCTACGACGGCGCCATCGACAGCATCTACGACGTAGACGTGACCGGCGCGGTGGAGCAGTTCCAGTTGCTCTGCGGCTATACCGTGGACGGCGTGGCTTCGCCGGAGGTGCAGCGCGCGGTCTACTACCTGCTGGAGCAGATCAATCAGACCGTGGGTGAGGATTTCGCCGTGGAGACCGTGACCGAGGAGATTGCCATGGCCACGGTGGATGCGTCCGTGAATGTCAACGTGCGTTCCTATCCGGATACGGAGAGCGAAATTGTGGGCAAGATGAGCCCCGGCGATACCGTGACGGTGCTCTCCGTGAATGACGGCTGGGCCAACATCGCGGTGGGAACGAACCAGGGCTACATGCAGGCGGACTATCTCAAGCCCTATGCCATGGAAAATGTGGTGCTGCGCTACACCTCCGCCGACGGTCAGAGCAGCTACACCCTGGGCAAGACCATGGCCCAGCGCCAGGCGGGCGAGACGGAGCTGGCGGAGGAGCTGAGCGCGATCCTGGCAAGCGCCGAATACAGCATGCAGGAGGAGGGCGTGACCATCGCAACCGTCGCCACCGGGGCCGATGACGTGGGTCTCAACCTGCGCGCGGAGCCCAGCGGAGAGGCCGAGGTGCTGGCTGTGGTGCCCAACGGCACGCAGCTGCGCGTGCTGGAAGAGGGCGCGGACTTCAGCAAGGTCGGCTACGGCGACGCGATCGGCTATCTGATGAACGCCTATCTGGACTTCCGCGAGGGCAGCGCCGACGAGATCGTCGCCCCGGAAGAGGAGTCCGAGGAGGTGGAGCAGATCCTGGCCGTGGTGGTGCTCGACGGCAACGAAAAGTCTGCCCGGATCTATGAGGGCGCGGACGACAATGCAAAGGTTCTCGGTCGCGCCGAAGCCGGAATCGAGGTTGAGGTGCTGGTGGTGAACGAGGAAACCGGCTGGGTGCTGGTGAGCTGCAACGGCCTGCAGGGCTATATGAAGGACGTCAACCTCTCCTTCCGCCTGTTGTAAGCCGGACAATCAAATACGCAATGGCATCCCTGCGGCGCAACGCCGTGGGGATTTTTGTGCATATAGCTTCAACGCTGGGCAGTCCTATTTTCACCGTGGACATCATACGCTGGAACAAACGATGTTCTGGAGGGATTGCCATGCCGGTGAAGGTTCTGAGGAAGGAAATCGAGGCGGAGCGGGAGATCGGGCACAAGTATCTTCAGGTGCTCAGCCGCGCCGAGGCGCTGGTGCCCGGTGCGGGACGCGAGGCCATCGAGCCGCTGCTGTGGGACGCAAGCGCCGCCATCGTTCGCGCGGACGTGCAGAACGACCGCGTGGTGCTGGACGGCACGCTGAGCTGTCAGGCGGTCTACCGCCAGGGCGAGGATACCACGCTGCGGGCGCTGTCGGCCAAATCCACCATCAGCCAGGTGGCGGAGCTCACCGGGGCGCAGCCGGGCATGCTCTGCAGGGTGCAGGCGGTGGTGGAGAACGTGGACGCGCGCTATGAGAACGGCCACATGGTGTTCCTGGTGAGCCTGGGCCTGCATGTGTGGGTGCTGAAGCTGGAGAACCTGGAGGTGATCGACCGGATCGAGGACGGCGCGGAGGTGGAGGCCCGCTTCCGGGAGCTGCCGCTGGTGAAGCTGGCGGCGGAGGCCAACGAGACGGCGGTGCTCACCGAGCGCGTGGAGCTGCCCCGGGCGCTGGACGCGCGGGCGACGCTGATGGACTGGGGCAGCGTGCAGATCGACTCCAGCGAGCCGGACCTGGGCGGCGTGCGGGTGAAGGGCCGCGCGATGATCGAGACGCTGGTGGCCAGCGGCGTCGAGGGCAAGCCCGGCGTGGTGGTGAAGTACCCCATCGAGTTTGACAAGCTGATCGAGCTGCCGGAGTGGCTGTGCGGGGAGGTGAGCGTCCTGCCGTCGATCCGCAGCATCCGCACCCAGCTGGAACCCGGCGACGAGGAGGAGGACGGCACGCTGCTGTTGCAGGCGGATGTGTACTTTGAGATCGCCGCCAACCTGCGGGAGCGCACGCAGGCGCTGGAGGACGCGTACGCCACGTCGGGCGCGGAGCTGAAGCTGGAGACCCGGCGGATTGCGCTCTGCACCGACCGGAGGTGCGTGTGCAGCGCGGAGGTGGCCCGGGGCACCGCGCCGCTGGGCGAGGGCGCGCCTGCGGTGGGCAGCGTGATCGCGGTGCGGGCGATCCCCAACATCGCGGAGATCACCGCCCAGGGCGGCAAGGGGCGCATCAGCGGCCTGATCGAGGCCACGGTGCTCTACATGCCCGTGGGATCGGACCGCCCCGTGTCCACCTCCGCCGAGCTGCCCTTCACGCTGGATGTGCCGCAGGAGTTGGATGCGGACGATATGGTATGCATCGGCGTGACCAGCGCCGAGGCTAACGCCCTGATGAGCGATCGCCTGGAGATGAAGATCGGCCTGAACCTGTGCTGCGAGCGCCGCGTGTGCGAAGAGCTGACGCTGGTTACCGCCGTGGAGGAGGGGGAGCGCGCGCCGCGCAGGCCGGGCTACATCGTCTGCTGGCCGGAGAGCGGCGAGGACGCCTGGGCCATCGGCAGGCGCTACGGCGTGCCGGAGAGCGCGGTGCTGGAGGGCGCGCCCGAGGGCAAGCTCCGCAGCGGCCAGCCGCTGGTGCTGCGCATCTGACGGTGATGAAAGTGGAATTGCGGGCATAGAAAACCGGCGGCACTTGCGTGCCGCCGGTATCCGTTCCTGAGATCAGCCTTCAATCAGGATGGTCTTTCTTTCGGGAACCTTCCGGGCGTCCTTCTTCGGGACGATCAGGTGCAGAACGCCGTCCTCATACGAGGCCTTCACGTCCTCCTCCGTGATTGCGCCGCCCACGTAGAAGCTGCGCTGCATCGTGCCCGCATAGCGCTCTTGCCGGAGCATTCTGCCCGCCTTGTTCTTTTCGTCCTTCTCCAGCGTCTTCTGGGTGGAGATGGTCAGGTAGCCGTTGTTCAGCTCCAGGTGAATCTCGTCCTTCTTAAAGCCCGGCAGATCCACGTCCACCTCGTAGCCCTCGTCCGTCTCCTTGACGTCCGTCTTCATCATGTGCTGCGCGTGCTTGCCGTACAGCTCACGATCCACGTTGCCAAAGCCGCGGAAGAAGTTCCGGTCGAAATCATCAAAAACGTCCATCAGGTTCTCGCCGAAAATCGTGGGAAGATAAGTGCTCATAATGCAAACCTCCATTCATTTGGCCTTGCACCGCTGGTAACATTGCCAGTTATGTAGGGTCGCATTTTGGCCTTTTGCAGGTCGTGCAATCTGTGGCCGTCGGCCACATCGATCGTTCCCCGATCGACAGTTATTATTATACTAAAAGGTCAAAGAAAGTCAATACCTTTTTTCAAAGAATCTGAAATTTTTTTTCGGGCTTGACAGGCAATGAAACACATGCTACAATGGTTCAACCGACAGCCTGTCGGTTGAAGGAGGCCTGGACATGCGCGTGGTGAAGGACGCGGAGGTTCGCAGAAGCGAGATACTGGACGCGGCGGAGGAGCTGTTCGGCAGCAAGGGCTTCGATCAGACCAGCACCAATGACATTCTGGATCGGGTGGGCATTGCGCGGGGCACGCTCTACTACCACTTCCGCTCGAAGGAGGAGATTCTGGACGCGATGATCGCGCGCATGGCGGATCGCCTGATCGCGGAGGCGGCGAAGGTGGCGGGGGATCGGAGCGTCCCGGTACTGGAGCGCCTGCCGAAGACGGTGCTGGCGCTGAATGTGGATTCCAGCCTCGGCGACGAGGTCATGCAGCAGGTGCACCGTCCGCAGAACGCGCTGCTGCACCAGAAGCTGGAGGAACGGCTGCTGCGGGGCGTGATTCCGCTGATCGCGCTGCTGGTGGAGGACGGAATCGCGCAGGGCATCTTCCGCACGGACTATCCCCGGGAGGCGGCGGAGATGATCATGATCTACGCCTACACCGCCTTCGACGGCCTCGCGGAGCAGACTGCGCAGCAGCAGCGCATCGACGGGTTTATCTACAACGTCGGGCGCATCCTGGGCGCGCAGGAGGGTGCGCTGCGGGAGGCCATCCTGAAAATCTTTTGATATTAAGGGGAACCTTGGCGGGTTCCCTCTCTTGGGACAACTTACCGACAGACTGACGGTCTATTAACGGAGGGAAAGACAGATGAAGGGAACCGGGTATAAGAAATTTCTGCTGCTCTGGGCGGGACAGATGGTATCGGCCATCGGCGGCGGCCTGACCAGCTTCGGCCTGGGCGTGTACGTCTTTGAACAGACGGGCAGCGCCGCCAGCATGGCGCTGGTGACGCTGCTGGCCTTTCTGCCGACGCTTTTGCTGAGCGTGCCCGCCGGGGTGCTGGCGGACCGCTGCGACCGGCGGCTGATGATGATGCTGGGGGACGGTCTGTCTGCTCTCGGCGTCCTCTACATCCTGATCTGCATGCTGAGGGGCGGCGCGGCGCTGTGGCAGATTTGCGTGGGCGTGCTGGTCAGCTCGGTGTTCTCCGCGCTGCTGGAGCCGGCCTATCGGGCCACGGTGACCGACCTTCTGAGCAAGGAGGAGTACTCCAGGGCCAGCGGCCTGGTCAGCCTTGCGGGCAGCGCGCGCTATCTGATCTCGCCGCTGCTGGCGGGGCTGCTGCTGGCGGTCAGCGACATCAAGCTGCTGCTGGTCATCGACATCTGCACCTTCTTCCTGACGGTGGTGGTCACGGGTATCGTGAAGCGGGGTCTGGAGGCGAAGGCTCCGGAGGTGCGGGAGAGCTTTCTGGAAAGCCTGCGCGGCGGCTGGCGGGCGGTTACGGGGAAGCGGGGCGTGGTGCTGCTGATCGCGGCGGCCTCGGTGCTGACCTGCTTCGTGGGCGTATTTCAGATTCAGGCGGAGCCGCATCTG
>CAMBWJ010000169.1 GCA_945871545.1 uncultured Clostridia bacterium
TCATAATTCTTGGTGCGGATGATTCTCATCAAAATCCTCTTCCCTTCAAAGCATCATTAGGGGCGCACGATACGCACGCAGTGATGCGCCGTACTATGTACTACATAGTATATCGCCCTTCTATCAACAAAGTCAATATCTCCCGTCTGTTTTTGTGCATTCTATCGGCCGTCCGCGTTCCCCTGCACGGCGCGCGGACGCAAAGCGGCCCCGCCCGGCTGTGCTTCCGGGACAGGGCCGCTGATGCGTCTTCTTTTCTATGTGCTTTGGTCCGCCTTCCGCCTGCGCCGCTCCTCCTTCAGGCTCCGCAGGATGATCGTCCGGGCCCTTTCCGCGCCCTCCCGGCTCATCGCCGGCGTGCCGGCAAGCGGATAGGGAATGCCCAGCTGCGCGTACTTGGCCACGCCCATCGTGTGATACGGCAGCACATCGAGCGCCTTCACGTTGGAAAGCCCGCCGATGAAGCAGCCCAGGCGGGCAAGCGCTTCCTCATCGTTCGTCACGCCCGGGACGACGACGTGCCGGATCCAGACCGGGACGCCCTTTCTTTCCAGATACCGGGCAAAGGCCAGGATGCCGCCGTTGTCCATGCCCGTCAGCTTCTTGTGCGCGGGCGCGTCGATGTGCTTGATGTCCAGCATCACCAGGTCCGTCAGCGCCATCAGCGCGTCGAGCCTGTCGTTGTAGTCAGATGTTCCCTCGCGGTACGTCGCGCCGGAGGTATCGATGCAGGTGTGGATGTGCCTCTCCTTCGCCAGGGCAAACAGCTCCAGCAGGAAGTCGATCTGCAGAAGCGGCTCGCCGCCGGTGACGGTGAGGCCGCCGCTGCCATAAAACGCCTTATTGCGCTCGTACTGCTCGATCAACGCCTGCGGGCTCATGCGCGTGCCCCTGCCCACTTCCCAGCTGTCGGGATTGTGGCAGTACTGGCAGCGCATCGGGCAGCCCTGGCAGAAGATCACGAACCGCAATCCGGGGCCGTCCACCGTGCCGAAGCTCTCCACCGAGTGAATGTATCCGTCCATCGTCCCTAAAACCCTTCTTCGCTGTGTAGCAGCTTCAATCCGAAATCCCTTGCCTTCCCCTATGGGGAAGGTGGCTCGCCACAGGCGAGACGGATGAGGTCCACGTTGGGGCTGCCGCCCCAAACCCTGCTCGGGGACATTGTCCCCGAATCCCTTCTTCGCTTCGCGCTGATCAATGCAGCTTCAACAGAAGAAGGTCAGATTCTGTCATGGAAGGTGCGGGAGATGACCTCGTCCTGCTGCTCCTTCGTCAGCTTGATGAAGTTGACCGCGTAGCCGCTGACGCGGACGGTGAGCTGCGGGTACTTCTCCGGGTGCTTCTGCGCGTCCAGCAGCGTCTCTCTGCTGAACACGTTGACGTTGAGGTGGTGGCCGCCCTTCTTGACATAGCCGTCCAGCAGCGCCACCAGGTTATCGATCTGATTCTGAGTTGCCGTCATGGTTCTGCTCCTTTCTCACTCGAGTTCGTCATCCGCGTCCAGGCCCTCAAAGAGCGTCGGCGCGTTGCAGCCGCCCAGGCCGCAGTCGATGTCCACGTCGATATCGCCCACGAAGATCTGATCCTCCTTGCCCAGCGCGCCCGGGATGATGGAGAACGTATTGGAGATGCCGTCCTTCGCGTCCTTGAACGGCAGCTTCGCCACGGAGGCCAGCGACGCCACCGCGCCGTGGCTGTCGCGCCGGTGCATCGGGTTGGCGCCCGGGGCAAACGGCTCGCCCTTCTTGCGGCCGTCCGGCGTGGAGCCGGTCGCCCGGCCGTAGACCACGTTGGAGGTGATGGTCAGGATGGAGGTCGTGGGGATGGAGTCGCGGTAGGTGTGGTTCTTGCGCACGTGCTCCATAAACCGGTGCACGATGCCGCGGGCGATGTTGTCCACGCGGTCGTCGTCGTTGCCGTACTTGGGGAAGTCGCCCTCCACCTCGTAATCGACGGCCAGGCCGGTTTCGTCGCGGATGACCTTGACGCGGGCGTACTTGATGGCAGACAGGGAATCTGCGACAACGGACAGTCCTGCGATGCCCGTGGCGAACCAGCGGGTCACGTTCTTGTCGTGCAGCGCCATCTGCAGCTTCTCGTAGCAGTATTTGTCGTGCATGTAGTGGATGACGTTGAGGGTGTTGACGTACACCTCCGCCAGCCAGCGCATCATCGCGTCGAACTTCTCCATGACCTCGTCGTAGTCGAGGTACTCGCCGGTGATCGGCGTGAACTTCGGGCCGACCTGCTTGTGGCTGATCTCGTCCACGCCGCCGTTGATGGCGTACAGCAGGCACTTGGCCAGGTTGGCGCGCGCGCCGAAGAACTGCATTTCCAGGCCGATGCGCATGGAGGACACGCAGCAGGCGATACCGTAGTCGTCGCCGTGGGTGAAGCGCATCATATCGTCGTTCTCGTACTGGATGGACGAAGATTCGATGGACATCTTCGCGCAGTAGCGCTTGAAGTTCGTCGGCAGGTTGACGGACCAGAGCACCGTCAGGTTCGGCTCCGGGGACGGGCCGAGGTTGGCCAGCGTGTGCAGGTAGCGATAGCTCATCTTCGTCACCAGGTGGCGGCCGTCGATGGCCACGCCGCCGATGGACTCGGTGACCCACTGCGGATCGCCGGAGAAGAGCTGGTTGTATTCCGGCGTGCGGGCGAACTTTACCATGCGCAGCTTCATGATGAAGTGATCGACCATCTCCTGGATTTCCTGCTCGGTGAACAGGCCGCGGCGCAGGTCGCGCTCAGCGTAGATATCCAGGAACGTGCTGGTGCGGCCCAGGGACATCGCCGCGCCGTTCTGCTCCTTGATGGCGCCCAGGTAGCCAAAGTACAGCCACTGGATCGCTTCCTTCACGTTGCCCGCCGGGCGGCCGATGTCAAAGCCGTAGCTGGCAGCCATCTCCTTGAGCTGGCCCAGCGCGCGGATCTGCTCGGAGAGCTCCTCGCGCTGCTGGATGACCTTGGAGTACATCGCCGAGCGGGTCTGCTCCTTCTGCTCGAGCTTGTCCTCAATCAGGCAGTCCACGCCGTAGAGCGCCACGCGGCGGTAGTCGCCGATGATGCGGCCGCGGCCGTAGGCGTCCGGCAGGCCGGTGATGATGTGGCTGGAGCGGCAGGCGCGCATCTCCGGGGTGTAGGCGTCAAACACGCCCGCGTTGTGCGTCTTGCGGTGTACGGTGAAGAACTCGCTCATCCGGGGATCGATCGTGTAGCCGTGATCCTTGCAGGCCTTCTCCGCCATGCGGATGCCGCCGTAGGGCATGAACGCGCGCTTGAACGGCTTGTCCGTCTGCAATCCGACGATCTGCTCCTTGTCCTTGTCGAGATAGCCCGGGCCGTGGGAGGTGATGGTGGAGATGATCTCCGTGTCCATATCCAGCACGCCGCCCTTGGCGATCTCCTCCTTCGTCAGCGCACAGACCTGGTCCCACAGGTCAAGCGTGTTCTGCGTCGGCCCCTCGAGGAAATCCTCATTGCCGTCGTAGGGCGTGTAGTTGTGCTGGATAAAGCTGCGGACGTTGACCTCGCGGCACCAGGTCGCGCGCTCGAAGCCGTCCCACTCCTTGAACTGGTAGTCCATGTAATCCAGATGATCCATGCTTCCACTCCTTATCTCTGTAGTTAGAAATATCTAACATTCTTGATAAAATGAAAGACAAGCTTCCTGCCCCGGCATGCTTCAGCACAAAATCTTGTCTCCTTCTTCAGTTGCACGCACCGGAAGGCTCCGGTTGCTGCCATCATAGCATACTCCCGCGCGGTTTGCAATGCCGCCGCACTCAGTTTGGCAGGGCTGCTGCTTTTGCATTCGCAATTTTGACAAAATGAGCATGAAACGCTTGCGCAGCATAAGGGAGAGAATGTTGATGAAGCATTGAAACGAGTAAACAATGATTCGCAACTTAGGGGATACGCGCTCCGCTGGGGCCAGAAGGGTCGGGGAGGGTTTCGATGCCCTCCCCAGACCCTCCTGGACCTCCCATTCCCCTCCCCAGACGACCAGGGTTGCGACCCTGGACCCAGGAGATTTGCAAAGTTGCTCATACAGCCCCAGGTCCAGGACCACAGTCCTGGTCGTTTCAAGGGGGTATGGGAGTCCAGAGGGATGTAGGGGGGAAATCGAAATCCCCCCTCATCCCTCTGGGCCCAGCGCAGCGCGCTTCCCTGAAGATGGCAATCTTCAATTTCTCTTAGTTAACATTCTCTCCCTTTAGCGCAGCAGCCGGTTCCGCATCCCACCAAAAAAGCTTCCTCCCCGCTTATGGGAAGGAAGCTGTGACAGATCGGGCTTAACGGGCTTAATAGGTGTAGTTCTCCACGTCCACCTTGTCCGGGTTGGTATACGGCGCGAGGGTGGACACCATCTTCATGGGCTTGTCGTAGCTGTTCTTGCAGTAGTGAATCTCGCCCGGCTCGATGTGGATCATGTCGCCGGCCTTGAGGTGATTGACCACGCCGTCCACGACGATGTCGATCTCGCCCTCGAGGATGTAGAAGTTCTCCTCCATCACGTTGTGGTAGTGCGCCTTGAAGTCCTGGCCGGGGTTGAAGGCGACGAGGGCAAAGTTCATGCGCGGGCCCTTCATCAGGTACTTGGGGCCGCTGTCGCCAAAGCGGTACTCGCGCTCGTTTTCATTGACGATATACATAGCTTTTTCTCCTCTGTTCAGGCATTGGGATGATGACGCACAATAGCGTACATCGGGCACCGACAGCCTTCATTTTCGATAAGCTGTTCGGAGACGGGTGCGGGCACGGCCCGCCATCGAGCACCAACAGCCTTCATTTTCGATAAGCAGTTCGGGAGTGGGTGCGGGCACAGCCCGCCATCGGGCACCGACAGCCTTCATTTTCGATAAGCAGTTCGGAAGCGGGTGCGGGCACAGCCCGCCATCAGACGCCCGGGGCGGCCCACATGTAGCGGGTCAGGCGGTCGTCGGAGATGGCCAGCTCGCGCGCGTAGACCTCGCGCCAGACCTTGTACATCTCCATGTAGGTCTTGTGGTTCTCCATGTTCGGCTCGTAGCGCTTGTCCATGCGCACCAGCTTTTTGGC
>CAMBWJ010000170.1 GCA_945871545.1 uncultured Clostridia bacterium
AGTACTGGCGCATGGACAACGCGCCGGAGCTGGTGCTGGCGGACACCGAGGTGCTGGTCCAGAACCCGCCCCCGGTGCTCTCCGCGGGCATCGGCGACATCATGAGCACCTACTACGAGGCGCTGTGCAACTTTCGGATCACCGGAAGGACGGATGTGGTGCCCGCCTTCTCGCTGCGCGGCGTGCAGACCTCCATCGAAATCATGAAGGAGCAGGCCCCGCTGGCGCTGCAGGCCGTCAAAGCGCGCGAGATCACCCCTGCCTTTGAGAACGTGCTGTCCATGATCCTGCACAACTGCGGCCCGCTGGGCATGATCTGCACAACGGGCTATGCGCACATCCTGGATGAGATGTTCCTCTACTTCGAGGCGAGCCACCGCATTCCCCACGGACTGCGCGTGGGCTACGCCACGATACCGATGCTCTGCCGCCAGGGCGCAGACGAGGCGGAGATCCGCGAATACATCGATTTCTGCAAGTCCAGCGGCATCCCGACGACGCTCGGGGAGTTGGGGCTGGAGGGCGTAAGCCGCGACGCGTGGCAGCAGGCCTTCGACGCCACGCTGGGATGCAGCCGGAACCATCTCTCGCTTCCCTTTCCCACCAGCTTCGACGACCTGTACGACAGCCTGATGCAGGCGCAGCGCTTTTCCTGAACAATCCAACTCCGATCCCCGCCGCGTGCGGGGATTTTTTATGGAAAGCACAAGCGGCAGTCCGAACGCTCCCTCCTGCCGGATGCAAAAAGGAGCCGCTGCACTTTGCAGCGGCTCCAAGGGGTGTCTAACGATGCGGTTGATTACAGGCCGTAGTAGGTGTTCAGGACCTCCAGATAGCGGCTCAGGCCCAGGTTCTCCAGACCATCCAGGTAGGCCTGCCAGTCGGCGTCGTTGTCGATGTCGGTCTTGCCCAGGATGAAGCTGGCGTAGCTGGAGCGGACGTACTCGCCGATGGTGGTGTTCAGCTCGGAGTACTCGGCAAGCAGTTCCTCATCCGCGCACCACACGATCTCGGGGATGTTGCCCTTGACGCAGTAGGGATCGTAGTTCATGTGCGCGCGATAGTCGGGATAGGTGCGGCCGGTGGACTCGGGATCCACGGCGGTCTGCTCGAACAGGGCGCGGGTCACGTAGGTCGGAACGCCGGTGTGGGCGGGAACCTCGGTGTTTCCGGAGCCTTCCAGGGAGGCCTTCACCAGAATGGAGGGCGTCTCGCCAACCAGGCTCTTGAACTGATCGGTGTACTCCCAGTCGCGACCCTCAACGCCGTACCAGGTGGTCTTCATGGTGCCTTCCTGGCCGAGCCAGTAGTCCAGCCACTCGATGGCCGCCTCAGGATGCTCGCAGTTGGCGGAGATGAAGCAGGAGGGATAGTACAGGGCATCGCTGCGCTGATAGGTCTCGCGGACGCTCTCGTCATAGAAGTTCTTGAGCGGCGGGATGGCCTCGAAGTCCACATAGGCGCGGTTGTAGATGGACTGGGTGACGGCGCGCATGTAGAAGGGAGCTGCGGCCAGGCCAACGATGATCTCCTCGGGAGTGGCCTTGCTGGTGGTGGCGCGATAGTCGGTCAGGTTCAGAATGAAGTCCTCCTCGGAGTACAGGCCATCCTCATACAGCTTGTTGATCCAGCTCAGACCGTCGCGGTACTCGGGGGTGTTGGCCTCGAACACCAGCTGGCCGTCCTCGCTGATGTGATAGTAGTCGTGGCAGTTCCACAGCTGGAACGCGGACATGATGTAGCCCATGGAGCTGCCGCCCTCGATGGCAGCCGCGGCGTTGCCCAGCAGCGGGATCTCATCGGTGGCGTCGCCGTTGCCGTTCATGTCGTTGTCGCGGAAGTACTCGAGCAGCGCGCGGTACTCGTCCAGGGTCTCCGGATAGTGATCCACGCCGGTGGCTTCCTTGTACTGCTCGAACCAGGGCAGGAACAGGAACTGCTTGTTCCACACGGTCTCGTTGGGAGACTCCTGCACGCGCCACAGGGTGTAGATGTTGCCGTCGCCGCTGGTGATGATGTCCTTCAGGTGGGGATTGTCGATCAGCTGCTGCTTGGCGTTGACGGTGTAGTTCTCAATCAGGTCGTTCAGGGGCATGATGTCGCCGTTGGTGCCGAAGGACTGCACCATGGCGGTGTCGGAGAACCACCACATGACGACGTCCGGGCAGTCGCCGGCGATCAGGCTGCGGCGGATGGTCTCGACGATGTCGGCGTCGGCGACCTCGATCCACTCGATGTGGACGCCGGTCTTTTCCTCATACTCCAGCATCGTGGTGTTGTTCTTCCAGGAGTCGCAGGCGGTGTTGATGCACGCCATGACGGTCAGGGTGATTTCCTCGTCCACGATGGGGAAGGTTCCGGGCTCCGCCACGTTTGCCGCGAAGGCCGATACGGGCAGCACGAACAGAACCAGCAACAGGGCAAGAATCTTTTTCATGAAATAACCTCCTTGATTATCTTAATGATTATCATACCTTCTGAACACCATCCGCGCGATCCTCTGTCCCATCTCCTCCTTTCAAATCCAAATCACGCGTCCGGTGCTAAATCGCAATTATCCCTTGACGGCGCCGATCATCACGCCCTTGACGAAGAACTTCTGAATGAAGGGGTAGAGCACCATCATGGGCACCGTGGCGATCACCATCACGCAGTACTTCATCACGTCCTGCCGTTCCTCCATCGCGGCTGCGGTCATGGAGTCCGTCGCCGCAGAGGAACCCGCGTTCTGGGAGGTGATCAGCAGGTTGCGCAGGATGTTCGCCAGGGGCATCTTCTCCAGATCCAGCAGGTACATCATCGCGTTGAAGTAGGAAGTCCACAGCGCGGATGCGTAGTACAGCGCGATGACGGCAATCACTGGGCCGGAGAGCGGAATCACAATGCGCAGCAGATAGGTGATCTCGTTTGCGCCGTCCAGATCCGCCGCCTCCTTCAGGTCGTGGGGAATGCTGTTGGCGAAGTAGGTGCGCATAACCAGCATGTTGTAGATCGACAGCGCACCGGGCAGGATCACCGCCCACATGGTGTTGTACAGGCCCGCCTGCTTGATCCACAGGAAGGTGGGAATCAGGCCGCCGTCGAAGTACATGGTGAACATGCAGATGAACAGCATGAAGCCCGAGCCGGGAAGTCCCTTGATGGACAGCGGGTACGCGCAGCAGATGGTGACGATCAGCGCGATCACCGTGCCCAGGCAGGTGTACAGAATGGAATTTGCAAAGCCCGACCAGAGCAGCGGATAGTTGAAGCAGGCCTTGTAGCCCTCCAGCGTGAACTGCTTGGGAATCAGATTCAGCGGAAGCACGCCCTTGGTAAAGGAGGAGATGGTCGCGTAGATCAGCGGGTACATGATGGCGATGAAGAACAGCACCAGTATGAGCGTCGATATGCCCAGCATGACCCGGTCGCCGACGGTATAGCTTCTCTCCTCCAGCGATTTCTTTCTCTTTTTCATACTCTCACCTTGATCTTTCTTACCACAGGGAGCTTCCGCTCACGAGCTTTGCAATCTTGTTTACGATGAACAGCAGCACCATGTTGACCACGGAGGTGAACATGCCGATGGCGGAGGCGTAGGAGTACTGGGGCACCATGGACTGCATCGCGATCTTGTATGTATAGGTAGAGATGATCTCCGACGCGCCGCGGTTCAGATCGTTCTGCAGCAGCAACACCTTCTCATAGCCGATGTTCATCAGCGAACCGAAGCGCAGGATCAGCAGCACCACAAAGGTTGCCAGCACGCCCGGAACGTCGATGTGGATGATGCGCTTTCTCAGGCTGGCGCCGTCCACGATTGCCGCCTCGTGCAGCTCCGGCGAGATGCCCGCCAGTGCGGAGATGAAGATGATGGAGTTGAAGCCCAGGTTCTGCCACACGTCCGACCAGACGTAGATGTGCTTGAAGGCTGTCTCCGAGCCCATCCAGTTTGCAGCCGTACCGCCGAAGAGCTCGATCACCTTGTTGATGACGCCGGTGCGGGCGGAGAGGAACTGGGTCAGCAATCCGCAGACCACGACGGTGGAGATGAAGTGCGGCGCGTAGCTGACCATCTGCACCGACTTGCCGAAGCGCTGGGACCTGCAGTAGCGCAGCATCAGTGCAAACACCAGGCAGAGCGGGAAGGTGAGCAGCGAATAGATGTTCAGCGTCAGGGTGTTTTTGATCGTCGTCCAGAAATAGGGGCTTTCAAAGAATTTGATGAAATTCTTGAATCCGACCCACTGGCTCTGCAGCACGCCCAGCGCAGGCTTGTAATTGCGGAAGGCAATCTGCGCGCCATACATGGGGATGTACTTGAATACGAGCAAAACCGTCAGAGGGATCAGAAACATCAGATAAACCAAACCATATCTGCGCATGGTCTGCCGGAAACCCTTTTTGCCGGGCCTGCGCCTTCCGGAAACATGAACTTTCTCTTTTGATTTCATACGGTTTCCTCCGTCCTCCATCCGTCTTAAAAATTAACGTATTCAACAATAATGGCAAAAAATCAGGGGATTTCTATCGCTCTATGTAACTTTATTATAACTGCTATCGGCAAAGATAGAAATAGACAAAACGGTTGATTTCTGGTACTTTTCTGCTACATCCTGATTTCCTTTAAGTTCAAGCCGCGTAATTTTGACATGAACGCACAGCCGCATTGAAGCGAAAAGAATCCTTACTCTCTGGGTGAGATTGACAAATCAGATGCTTTGTGGTATAGTGAACCACCAAAAGAGTTGAATTTGACATTAAAACGAGGGCAGGAGGACAAGAATGCAAAAGCTGTTCCATTACGATTCCCCCTTCATCAAATGGGTCAACCGCATGGGTAGAATTGTAATTCTGAATATACTCTGGGTGCTCTGCTGCATCCCGATTCTCACCATCGGCGCCTCCACCACCGCAATGTACCGCGTTGCGATGGCTCTGGCCGAACGAAAGGAGGACGTCAGCGTCACAGGCGACTTTTTCCGCGCCTTTCGTTCAAACTTCAAGCCGGCGACGCTGGTCTGGCTGATCCTGCAGATCTTCGGCATCCAGAACCTGAC
>CAMBWJ010000171.1 GCA_945871545.1 uncultured Clostridia bacterium
GCCCGTCCGGGCTCTCCAGCATCATCACCAGCGAGTTGTCGTCCTCGTCGTCGGGGATCTCCGTCTCCGGAGCCAGCACCCGGAACACCGCGCCGGAATCGCCCAGCGGCACGCTGTCCCCCGCGCCCAGCCAGTTGACCACGAGATCCAGCTTCTTTGCGGCCTTCACCGCCGGGTGCTTCTTCTGGGTGGTGTTGGGATAGTAGCGCGAGGCATAGATGGCGCGGATCTCGATCCCGCTCTCCCGCAGCCACTTCAGGCCGCCGACGTGATCCTTGTCCGTGTGGGTGATGAACACCGCGTCCAGCGCCTCCACGCCCAGCGCCTTCAGGGCAACCTCCAGCTGCTCCTGGGCCTTCTCCTTGCCGGTATCGATCAGGCAGGTGTAGTCTCCGGCGCGCACCACCAGCGCGTCGCCCTTGCCCACGTTCACGGCAAACAGCTCCACCTGCGCCTGGGCCGTGCCGCACATCAGCACGGTCAGCGCTCCGGCGAGCAGGCGGCGAAAGCGTTTCTTCATAGCTTACCTCCGGTTCAGACTTCCATCCATTCTCCGCGGCGGTCGGATTCCAGCAGCGCGTCCATCAGGCATTGCAGCCTTGCGCCGTCTGCGATGGTGCAGCTGTCGGGAAGGTCGTGGGCCACCGCATCCAGGAAGGTGTAGTAGCAGTGCATGTGGCCGCGCTCCCAGCCCACCGTGTTCTTCGGCGGCAGGAAGCTCCCGCCCGGCTTGGGGAAGCGCGCCACGGTCTCGATGCGCGTGAAGCCGCACAGCCCGCCGATGGGTGCGGAGGGCGCGGTCGCGTCGTAGTAGTCCAGGTAGTTGGGATCCATCAGGTTCCAGCGCAGCGCACCCTTATCGCCGCGAATCTCCAGGATCAGGTCGTCGTTGGAGCCGGTGGCAATCTTACTGGCCTCCACGCTGCCCAGCGCGCCGTCCGGCAGCTGCAAGAGCATCATCACGTGGTCGTCGGAGAGGTTTTTCTCCACGCCGCCATCCTTCGTGGGGCGCTCGGCGTACAGCGTGCGGGTGCGGCAGAGCACCTTCTCCGGGTAGCCCAGCAGCCAGGTGACCAGGTCCAGCACGTGGCTGCCCATGTCCAGCAGCACGCCGCCCTGCATCTGCTGCTTCCAGCCGATGGGCTTCTTGGGATCGATGGAGCCGGAGTGCAGGTAGCGCGCCTCGAAGGACATCACGCGGCCGATGCGACCCTCGTCGATGAGCTGGCGCGCGCGCAGCATGGCGGGCATGTAGCGGTTGTTGAAGGCCACGCGGGTGTGCAGGCCAGACTCCTGTGCGGCCTTCGCGATGCGCATGGCGCTCTCGCCGGTCACGGCCACCGGCTTGTCCAGGTACACGTGCTTGCCCGCCTTCAGTGCGGCGATGGCCATCTCCTCGTGCCGGTCGTTGGGCGTGCAGATGGACACCACATCGATGTCCTCCATATTAAGAAGCTCGCGGTAGTCGTCGGTGCAGGTCTCGAAGCCCGCCACGCGCATGGCCTCCCGGGCCTTTTCGATGCGGCGGGTGCAGATGCAGCGAAGCTTGATTTCAAAGTCGATTTCCGGATAGAACAGGCCGATGCTGCGCAGGGCCTGGGTGTGGGTCATGCCCATGAAGCCCCAGCCGATCACGCCAACAGAGATGGTTTTCATATGCTGCCTCCCCTCGGATTGGGCGATAATCCGATCATTTTATACTTTGTTCCTATTATATCGATCTTCCGCGAAGCTGGCAAGTGGGCGCTGCGGCTTTTCAAAATTATAATCAAATATACATTTGTGCTTGACAGACAAATGCCGGGAATGATAAAATACAGTAAACAATTTGGTTGCATGGGGGATTCTGTTTCATAACAAATCCGATGGCGCGGGAGCACCGGCGCCTGATCGTTTTATATATAAATATGCGGCCGGTCCGGGGGATCCCTTTGGGGGCGACGCTGCGGAGCCCGGCGCACAATTGTGCAATTGAAAGATGGTGGAAATCTATGCTGCCGGGCAAACTGTGTATTGGTATTCTGGAAGAAGACAATCCCCTCAAATCCTATTTCCGAATGAAGCCCCTGCTGGTGGAGAACGATGGCAAATACGAGGCCGTATCGCCTGAGGAGGTCTATCCCGAGGAGGGCTGCATCCGCATCGTGCCGGACAAGAACGAATCCAGCTACTTCAAGGCCCGCATGCGCCGCATGGGCCGCTATTGCGTGCTGGATCTGCGGGAGCACGCCGGAGAAAACGATAAAATCCGTCCCAACAAAAACTACAAGGGCGACGAAACCGAGCGCAACGCCCACATCGTCTATTCCGATGTGGTGCGTGAGCCTGCGCAGAACATGATCTTTGAGATCGTGGAGTTCGAGGGCGAGGGATTCTGGAGCGGCGACGCACCGGCCACGCCCCGGGTGCTGCGAGGTTCCTCGACGGAGACCTGGGCCTACACCCCTGCGGAGGGTGAGGAGGAGAGCGCCCGGATTGCGCCCGACGGTCAGATGCTGAACGAGGAGGAGCTGCAGCGCTTCGACATTCCCGGCTTTCCGGGCGAGCAGCTGCACTTTGCCATACGCCTGCCGGGCACGCTGCCCTCGGTGATCGAAGCGCCCGCGCCCCGGGGCGAGGCTTCCCGCGCAGAAAAGAGTGTGCCGAAGCCCGAGGAAAAGCCTGCGCCGAAGCAGGAAGAAAGGAGCGCACCGAAGGCGGAGGAGAAGTCCGTAGCCGAGAAGCCTGCGGAGGAGAAGCCCGCACCCGAGAAAGCGCCGCCGGACAAGCCGTGGATCAGCCACGACCTGCCCAAGCCGCCGCGCATCGATCCGCGCATGACGCCCATGCAGCAGACACTGGCGGCGCAGAGCGGCCTGAATCCCAAGCGCAACCGCAGCCTGCAGGAGATCATCGAGGAGAAGTGGCGGCATTCCCGCGTGGATCAGCTGGGCCATCCCATCCCGGCAAACGCCATGGGGAAGCCCGTGGAGAATCCGGTGGAGCGCGCCGTGGAGGCGCTGCGCCAGGCCTGGGACAACCCCGAGATTCACTCCCAGCTGCTGGACGCGATCAGCAACATCGGCGATTTCTACGCGGCGCTGGATCAGCGCGGCAGATTGCTGAGCGACCACGCCATCCAGCGGGAGCTGGAGGAGCTGGAGGCCGACCGCCTGAAGGCGCTGGACGCGCTGGATAAGCTGCGCCGGGAGAAGAATGCGCTGCGGGAGAGCTTCAAGGAGGAAATCCGTCAAGAGGAGGCCGATGCGCTGGCGGAGGCCGTGGAGCGCACGAAGGCCGCCCAGGCGGAGTGCAGAAAATATGAGGAGGAAGCAAAGCGCGCGCGCGCGTCGGTGGCCGAGGCGGAGGACGCCTACGCCTCCCTGACAGACGGGCGCTTCGAGGAAAAGCTGCGGGATTTCGCGCTCACCAGCCGCGCGGCCACGCTGCTGCGCGCATCTGACGCGGCGGAGCCCGCGTCCGAACGCGCCACGGACGCGCCCACGCGGGAGGAATGGATTGCGCGCATCCAGCGCGCCTTTGCGCTGGAGGGCCTGGAGCTGACGCGCATTCAGGCCGCGAACATGCTGATCTGCGCAGCGCTGGGGGAGAGCCTGCTGTTCTCCGGCCCTGCGGCCAGCGACAAGTGCATGACCGCCCACGCGCTTGCGACGGCGCTGGGCGCGCCTGCGGCGCAGCGCTATGTGGAGTTCCCGGGCGAATCCCCGGATGTGCGCGCGCCGAAGGCGGAGGAGCTGCTGAAGCCCTCCGAGCTGCCTGCGGTGGCGCTGATTCGCGATGCAAACCGCATGCCCGGCGCGGACGTGTGCCGGGGCCTAGGGGGCGCTGCGGAGAACCTGCTGGTCATCGCAGCGATCTCCGACGGCGGAACGGGCTTCCCGGTGTCCGCCGAGGCGCTGGAGCGCGGCTTCATGATTCGCCTGGAGCCGGTGAGCGCAGACGCACCCTGGCGACCCTGCGACGCGGCGGCCTCGGAATTCCCGCCGGTGCGCATGCAGGCGCTGCGGGACGCCTTCCTGAAGGACGTGGAGGAGCTGCCTCCGGCGCTGGAGCGCAGGCTGCAAAAGATTCGCGGCGAGCTGGCGGTGCACGAGGTGCGCCTGTCCCGCCGGACGCTGGATCTGATGTGGCACTACTGCGGCGCGATGCTCTCTGCGTGCAGGATTTCGGCCGGCGAGGCGCTGGATCTGGCCTTTGCCCAGAAGGCGCTGCCCTGCATTCTCGCGGAGGCGCCGGTGGCCTGCCTGGCAGAGCTCAAGACCATGCTCTCCGGCATGCCCCACAGCCTGGCGCTGCTGAACCAGCCGCTGCCGATTCAGATCTGAAGCTGAACAACATAGAAACGCCCGGAAATCCCCCAATGGATTTCCGGGCGTTGTCTGTGCCTGCCTATTTAACCGATAATGAAGGGCTTGAGCTCTTCCATCAGATCCTCGCAGTGGTCGGAATAGACTTCCAGCGTGATGGGTCTGGAAAGATCCAGGCTGAAGATGCCCAGGATCGACTTGCCGTCTACCACATGACGGCCCACGCGCAGATCGAGGTCGTAAGGATACTTGTTCGCAATGTTCACGAAGTACTTGACGTTTTCCGCCAAACTGAGCTTGATATTTACAGCCTTCATATTTTTGATCCCCTTTGACGCGTGCCTAAGTGGCACGACTTGTACTATAAGGATAACTCGGTTTTCATTCAGTTTCAAGTATTTTTGCATCATTTACCGACATTTAATTGTTTTTGAGATATTTTGTGTGTTTTGTTAAGAAAATATGTATAATATGCCGGAGAGCCGGAACGTTAAATCCAGCGGGAAGCGCGGATTTCCTTGACTTTTCCCATGAAAGTGGTTTATAATAAATAAGCTATGGAAGCGTATCGAAGTGGTCATAACGGCCTCGACTCGAAATCGAGTGATCCAGAGATGGGTCCGTGGGTTCGAATCCCACCGCTTCCGCCAACTAAGTCCTCATGTTTTGATACAAAGCATGAGGACTTCTTTTTGCATTTA
>CAMBWJ010000172.1 GCA_945871545.1 uncultured Clostridia bacterium
CGATCATGACCACGAAGATGGCGGCCATGCCCTTGCCGGTGATGATCAGGGACTGCAATACGTTGGAAAGATTCATCTGCGCACCTCCTCAGCCCACCAGGGAGATAATCAGTCCGCCGACGATGGCGGAGGCGATCTGTCCGGCGACGTTCGCGCCCGCCGCGTGCATCAGCAGGTAGTTGTAGGGATCCTCCTTCAGGCCCATCTTGTGCACCACGCGGGAGGCCATGGGGAAGGCGGAGATGCCCGCCGCGCCGATCATGGGGTTCATCTTTTCCTTGCGGAACAGATTGAGGAACTTCACGAACAGCACGCCGCCGAAGGTGTCGAAGATGAAGGCCACCAGGCCCAAGCCCAGGATCATCAGGGTCTCCAGCCGCAAAAAGGCCTCGCCCTGCATGGAAATGGCCACGGTGATGCCCAGCAGCAGCGTAATCAGGTTCGCCAGCACCTTCTGGGCGGCCTCGGAGAGGGCGTTGAGCACCCCGCACTCGCGGATCAGGTTGCCGAACATCAGAAAGCCCACCAGCGAGGCCGACGCGGGGGCCACCAGCGCCGCGATCATCGTGACACAGATGGGGAAGAGGATGCGCAGCGTGCGAGACACGTCCGCGGGGTTGTAGTCCATGTGAATCCGGCGCTCCTTCTGGGTGGTGATGAGCCGGATGCAGGGGGGCTGGACGATGGGCACCAGCGCCATGTAGGAATAGGCGGCGACGATGATCGCGCCGATGTACTTCGTGCCGAAGTGGTTGGCCACCACGATGGAGGTGGGGCCGTCCGCCGCGCCGATGATGGCGATGGAGGCGGCGTCGGTGAGCTCAAAGCCCATGAGGCTGGCCATAATCAGCGTGAAGAAGATGCCGAACTGTGCCGCCGCGCCGATCAGAAGCAGGCTGGGGTTGGACAGCAGCGGGCCGAAGTCGATCATCGCGCCGATGCCGATGAACAGCAGCAGCGGAAACAGCTCGTTTGCGATGCCGGCGTTGTACAGCGTCTCCAGAACCGCGTTCGCGCCGGAGAAGGGAAGGTTCACCAGAATCGCGCCGAAGCCCATCGGCAGCAGCAGCGTGGGCTCCATGTCCTTCTTGATGGCCAGATAGATCAGTATGCCGCCGATGGCCCACATCACCGGCATCTGCCAGGTGATGGCTTGCAGATTCGTCAGGAAGCTGTCCATGGTTCCTCCTTGCGTGTTTCAGAATATGTGCGCTCCGGGCGGGGGTTCGGTGTCTCAGGATATGCAAAATTGCGCCCGCCAACCGGAGTCTACCTATGATATACCGTCGGCGGGCTTTTGTCAATTGATTTCGTGTTCTCTTCCTGCAAAATCGGGGGCGGTCCACTTGTCCAGCGGCGCGTCCGCGTCGATGGCGGAGAAGTAGCGCTCCAGCTGCTCCGCCGCCTCGTCAACGCAGTCCCGGAGCTTGTTATCCAGCATCTCGATGCCCCGGCGGACGCCCTCCGATGGCTCCGCATGGGGAATGATGCCATCCCAGGCAGCGCTCAGCTTGCCCGGCAGACTCGCCAGGAAGCGCCCGTTCTGCAAGACCAGCGCCCGGCGCAGGGCCCAGTAGACGCGCACGTCGGCGCGGTACTGACGGGGCGTGAGGCTTTTGTACATCTGCACCGCTGCGCGGCAGTCCGCGTCGCCGGGAAAGATGCGCTTCGGAAGCTCCCCCGCGCCCCGCTGGTACAGCTCCCGGTCGTAGGCGGCCTCCAGCGGCAGGTGCTTCGCCTCGCCCCGCGCGTCCATGGCCTTGAGTTCCGGGTGGCAGAGCCTGTCCAGCGCGTAGTGGGTGAAGAAGCCCGCGGCGTAGTCCGCAGCGCCGGGCATGTCTCTGCGCACGGCCTCGCGCATGCGCTCCAGCGCCACAAAGCCCGGCTGGCGGTGCAGCCCGAAGCCCTCGGCCCGGTGGCTGGCGTTGAGATCGGTGAACAGCGGGTCCGGGCCGAAGGTGCCCAGGCGAAAGGCCGTGGAGTCGGGGTCGATGCGGCTGCGCAGACGGCGTTCCGTCGCCGCCAGCACCCGCCTTCCAAAGAGATAGTGTGCAAGCTGATCGGGCATGATCTGCCTCCTTGCGTGGGAATCGAAAATTACAGCAGCGGCGCCAGCAGGCGCAGCAGGCTCTGCACCAGGCGGGTGCGCAGCGGACGGCTCCGGCTGTAATCCGCCGTGACCTCCCGGCAGCGAGGGAAGGTGGCCTCGAAGTCGGCGCGCACGTCCCGCACCGCGCTGCATCGGTACATCAGCACCGCATCCTCAAAGTGCAGATACAGGCTGCGATAGTCCAGGTTGATGGTACCCACGACGGCGGTGCTGTCGTCGGAGACCATCTGCTTGGCGTGCATGAAGCCGGGAGTGAATTCGTAGATGCGCACGCCGCAGCGCGCCAGCTGGGCGTAGTAGGAGCGGGTCAGGCGATACACCAGCTTCTTGTCCGGGATCCCCGGCGTGATGATGCGCACGTCCACGCCCCGCTTCGCCGCCAGCGTCAGCTCCTCGGTCATCTCGTCGTCCAGAATCAGGTAGGGCGTGGTGATCCAGCAGTAGCGCCGGGCGTTCTTCAGCACGTTCATGTACACGTTCTCGCCCACGCGCTCGTCGTCCAGCGGGGAATCGGCGTAGGGCTGCACGTAGCCGTCGGAGAGGTTCTTGTCCTGATCCTTGCAGATATAGCGCTGGAAGTCGCTCTCCATGCGTTTTTCCGCGTTCCACATCTCCAGAAAGATCAGCGTCAGGCTGCGCACCGCGTCGCCCCGCAGCAGCACGCCCGTGTCCTTCCATTCGCCGTAGGGATGCACTCGATTGAAATACTCGTCCGCCAGGTTGTAGCCGCCGGTGAAACCCACCCTGCCGTCGATCACGGTGATCTTGCGGTGGTCGCGGTTGTTCATGAAGGCGCTGGCGATGGGCAAAATCGGGTTGAAGGCCCTGCACTGGATGCCCTGCGCCTCCATGCGGCGCACAAAGCCGTGGTCGATGAAGGCCACGCTGCCCACATCGTCGTAGAACAGGCGCACCTCCACGCCCGCGCGGGCGCGCTCGGCCAGAATCTCCTCGATCTCGAAGAAGCTGGAGGAGCACTCGATGGCGTGATACTCCATGAAGATGAACTTTTTCGCCTTCTTCAGCTCCGCCTTCAGCGCCCCGAAGGCCGCATCAGTGTTGGCGTGAAACTCCACCTGGGTGTTGCGGTAGGCGGGGAACTTGCACCAGGCCTGCAGATAGCGCATCTGCGCCGCCGCGCCCGCGTCCTCCACCTCCAGCGCATGCAGCACGTCCGGATCCTGCTGCAAATTCAGAATCAGGCTGCGGTCGATGCTCTCGTAGCGCTTGCGCATGGTGTAGGTGGCCCAGGGCTGGCCCACCAGCAGGTACAGGATCAGCCCCAGCACCGGAAAGGTGAGCACCAGCAGAATCCACAGGTTCTTGGAGGCCGCGCTGCGCCGCTGGTTGATGATGGCCACCGCCACGATCAGCGCCAGTATCTCCGTGACGAGCTGCACGTAGGGGAACGACGTTCCGGCGCGGTCGAGCAGATAGACGATCCAGCCGATCTGCAGGCACAGCGCCAGCGCGGCGAAAAACGCCCTGCCGATGCTGTTCTTCACATCCCGTGATTCCTTCCTGCGGTCGTTCATCCCCCGGCCCTCCCCGTTGATCTGCCATTTGCGTACCATCATATCGCCGCAGGGTAAACTTCGTATAAACTTTGCCGATGCCATCCTGAAAAGTATTCCAAAATCTGCGCCGTTCCATTCGCCGCAGGGAAATTTTCACGGGGGACTGTACAGCGCACGGAACCTGTGCTATAATCGACATATGACGGAAACAAGGAGGCGACGGATGTGCCGAGACCCCAGCGACGCCGGAGAATCTGCTTCGAGCCGGAGGTGTGCCGCTTCGCTCCGGAGAGCGGTGCGGAGGGCCGCACAGTGGTGCTGAGTCTGGACGAATTCGAGGTGATTCGCCTGGTGGACGCGCAGGGCTGCACCCATGAGCAGTGCGCCGCGCAGATGGAGATCTCCCGCACCACGGTGACGGAGATCTGCGAGCGCGCGCGACGCAAGATCGCGGACTGCCTGGTCAACGGCCGGGCGCTGGTGATCGAGGGCGGTAATGTTCGCGTCTGCGACGGCTCGGCGGCGTGCTGCTGCGGGCCCTGCCGCTTCCGCAAATCGACCATGGAACATGAGGAGGACGGAAACATGCGCATTGCAGTGACCTATGACAACGGAGAAATCTTTCAGCACTTCGGCCACACGGAGCAGTTCAAGCTCTACGAGGTGCAGGACGGCAAGGTGGTTCGCAGCCAGGTGATCGACACCCTGGGCAGCGGTCACGGCGCGCTGGCGGGCTTTCTGCGCCTGCACGAGGTGACGGTGCTGATCTGCGGCGGCATCGGCGGCGGCGCGCGCATGGCGCTGGAGCAGGCGGGCATCCGTCTGTACGGCGGCGTGCAGGGCAGCGCGGACGCGGCGGTGCAGGCCTTCATCGACGGCAAGCTTACATACGACCCGGACGTGATGTGCAGCCACCACGACCACGGCGAGGGCCACAGCTGCGGCGACCACGGCTGCGGCAACCACGGCTGCCACTGAGCGCACATACCCAAGCAAACACCCGCACATCCCTTTGGACGTGCGGGTGTTAGACTGTCGAAAAACCCCAGGAGAGCGCGAGAGGGCCAAAGCCCTCTCGCTTTTCAATCGTGGTCGGCGGCGTGTACGGCGACCACGATGCTGATTTTTCTGAAAGAAAAATCGCTACTTTGCAGTTTTTGCGACCGGAATTGCTTGCAATTCAAGCAAAAACTGCAAAGCAGTCGCGCTACTGCGCTTTATGCACCCGTCCTCGCTTGAGCGGTGACGGGCTGCCCACTGCTGGATTCAGAGAATCGCAGTGGGCAGGTCGCTACATGCTTTGCATGGAGCGACTGCTTTTTTCAATCAGGGCTCGATCAGGGACAGGAATTCGGACGTGCCGTCGCCGTTGACCT
>CAMBWJ010000173.1 GCA_945871545.1 uncultured Clostridia bacterium
CGGATCGGCGTGGGTGCGCGCGGCCAGCGCCTCCGGGTCGTAGGGCGGCAATTCGATGCCTGCAGCCGCCCACGCCGGAGTGTTCTTCAGATCCTTATAATTCAATTTCATGGGATGATCCCTCCTGAAAAAAGGGAACAGGCAGAGGATTGCGACGCTCGCCTGTTCCCTGTTCTCTGTACCTTAATACTCAATGACGCCCTTCACCACGTTGCGTATATCCTTGTGACAGGTGGCGAAGGCATTGATCGTATCGTCGAAGGTGAAGCGGTGGGACACGATGGACTCCACGTCGATCCTGCCGTCGGCGATGGCGTTGATGGCCGTGGGATACAGGTTGCGGTAGCGGAAAATGGACTTCACGGTCAGCTCCTTGGTGGACATGATGCTGGTGTTGAAGCCGTCCACCCGATCCTGACCGAGACCCACGATGATCACGACGCCCGCAGGCTTTGCGCAGCTGAGGCAGCTGTCCACGGTGGCGGAGAAGCCCGCGCAGTCGATGCACACGTCCGCGCCGCGCCCGTCTGTCAGCTCCATCACCTTCGCGACGAAGTCCTCCTCCCTGGTGTTGACGGCGGTCGCGCCCAGCTCCCGCGCCTTGTCCAGACGCTTGTCCAGCACGTCGCCCACGATGATGCGCGTCGCGCCGTAGGCCTTTGCCGCCAGCAGCGTCACCAGGCCGATGCAGCCCGCGCCCATGATGGCCACGGTCTGCCCCAGCTTCACGCCGCCCATGTTGCAGGCGTGCAGGCCGATGGCGAGGGGTTCCACCAGCGCGCCCTCGGTAAAGCTCATGTTGTCGGGAATTTTGAAGGTGAAGGCCGCCGGATGGGCGATATACTCGCTCAGCACGCCGTCATAGGGCGGGGTGGCCCAGAAGCGCACATCCTTGCACAGGTTGTAGTGGCCGGAGAGGCACTCCTCGCACTTCATGCAGGGCACGCCCGGCTCCATGCAGACCCGGTCGCCCTTCTTCAGCGTGCGCACGTTCTCGCCCACGTCGCACACCACACCCGCAGCCTCGTGGCCCAGCACGAAGGGGAACTCCACCTTGAAATCTCCGATGGAGCCGGAGCGGTAGTAGTGCAGGTCGGAGCCGCACACGCCCACCGACTGCACCTTGATGAGCACGTCGTCGGGGCCCATCTTGGGCATCGGCGCCTCGCCAAGCTCGATTTTCTCGATGCCCGTCATGTAAAACGTCTTGTTGGACATGGTTTGATCTCCTTATCAGTTGGTCTTGCGCTTGTTGGACATGCAATCCAGGCCGACGGCCGCCGCCAGCACCAGGCCCTTGACGACCATCTGGATGTATTCGGAGACGTTGAGCAGGATCATGCCGTTGGTCAGGCTGCCGATGATCAGCACGCCCGCGATCACGCCGGAGATGCGGCCCACGCCGCCGTTGACGGACACGCCGCCCAGCACAACGCAGGTGATGACGTCGAACTCCAGGCCCTTGCCGACGGTGGTCTGCGCGGAGCCGGAGCGGGACAAAAGCACGATGCCGGCCAGGCCCGCAAAGAAGCCGGACAGGGCGTAGATCAGGTACTTCATCTTGTTGACCAGGATGCCGGAGAGCTCCGAGGCCTCCTCGTTGCCGCCGATGGCGTAGAAGTAGCGGCCGAAGTAGGAGCGGTTCAGGATGAAGCTGCCGACGGCGAAGCAGATCGCCATGATGATCGCGCACCACGGAATCGGGCCGAGGGTCCAGCGCGCGAAGAAGTTGATGGCGGGATAGGTCTTGGTGAAGCCGGAAACCGGGCGACCGTTGGTCAGCAGGAAGGCAAGGCCTTCAAACACGGTCTGGGACGCAAAGGTTGCGATCAGCGCGGGCATGTGCACGGTGGCGACCATGAAGCCGTTCAGCAGGCCGATCAGCACGGCCACGATCAACGATGCAAGGATCGCGATCCAGATATTGACGCCCATGTTCACCATCATGTAGGCGCAGAGCATGTTCACCAGGGTGATGATCGAGCCGATGGACAGGTCGATGCCGGCGATCAGGATCACGAAGGTCATGCCCACGGAGGCGATGCCGTAATAGGAGACCTGGCGCATGATGTTGACGATGTTGCTGCCGGAGACGAACTTGCCGCCGCTGAAGATGGCGAAGAACAGCACCTCTACGACAAATACCAGCCAGATTGCATTTCTTTTGATGAGATTCTTGACGTCAACCCTTTTCTCCATATCAGGAAACCTCCTTTTGATCTACGATTGCGGAAGCCAGCGCCATGATGGCGTCGGCATCGAAATCTTCCTTTTGCAGTTCACCCGTCATCTTGTGTTCGGCCAGCACGATGATGCGATCCGACATGCCGATCAGCTCCTCCATTTCCGAGGAGATCATCAGCACTGCGCGGCCCTGCTCCACCAGGGCGTTGATCAGCTTGTAGATCTCGTACTTTGCGCCGACGTCGATGCCGCGGGTGGGCTCGTCGAAAATAATCAGCTGGGAATCAGCGGCCAGCCACTTGCCCAGAATCACCTTCTGCTGGTTGCCGCCGGAGAGGTTCTTGACCAGTTGGTTGATGGAGGGACACTTGATCTGAATCTCATCCCTGAATTTTTCTGCCGTCTTCTTCTCTGTGCCCAGGTCGATCACGCTGGCCTTGGAGATGCGCTCATAGATCGGCATGTTGATGTTGTTTTTGATGGAGACGCCGAGCAGCGCGCCGTGGCGCTTTCTGTCCTCGGGCACCAGCGCGATGCCCAGGTCGATGGCCTCGCGCGGGGACTTGGGGTTGATTTCCTTGCCGTTGAGCAGAATTGTGCCGGACTCCTTGGCCTTTGCGCCGAAGATGACCTGCGCAAGCTCGGTGCGCCCCGCGCCCACCAGGCCGCCCAGGCCCAGCACCTCGCCCGCATGAATCTTCAGACTCATGTCCTTGTCGCCGTTGCCGCAGACGTTCTTCAGCTCCAGCACCACCTTGCTCTTGTCCACACAGGGCTTGCGCTCGGGGTACTTCTGGGTCATTTCGCGGCCCACCATCATGCGGATCAGCTGGTCCACGGTGGCCTCGGGCGTAATCAGGGTGTCCACATACTCGCCGTCGCGGATGACCTCGATGCGGTCGGTCAGGCGGAAGATCTCCTCCAGACGGTGCGAGATGTAAATGATGGAGACGCCGCGCTCCTTGAGCAGCTCCACAACCTTGAACATGCTCTCGACCTCGTTGTTCGTCAGCGGGGCGGAGGGCTCGTCCATAATCAGCACCTGGGCGTTCTGCTGGATGGCCTTCGCGATTTCAATCATCTGCTGATAGCCCACAGACAGGTTCTTCACAAGCTCCCTGGGGTTGATTTTGATGCGCAGCTGCTCAAAAGCCTTTGCAGCCTCGGCCTCCATCGCCTTTTTATCGATGGTGATGCCCTTGCGGATGGGCCGACCCAGGAACATGTTTTCCGCCGCAGACAGCTCCTTGACGTTGTTGAACTCCTGGTAGATGATGGCAATTCCGTTTTCAGCCGCCAGCTGGGGGGTCATGTGGTCGAAAACCTTGCCGTTGATCTTGATTTTGCCCGAGGTGGGCACCACCGCGCCGGAGCAGCATTTGATGAGGGTGGATTTGCCGGCGCCGTTTTCTCCGATCAGGCCCAGGATCTCGCCCCGGCGCAGCTGAAGCGTCACGTCGTTCAGCGCCACCACGCCGGGGTACTCCTTTCGGATGTGCTCTAATTCAAGAACAAAATCTTCGCTCATTGCGCAGCCTCCTTTGGAAAGAATACGGGAGAAGAATAGATTTGCGCCCCCTCCCATGAGGGGAAGGGGCGCGGGTCATACCCTGATGTGAATTACTGCATGCCAGCAATGATCTGGGCAACGGTCTCCTCGGTGATGGGGGTCACGCCGCGGAAGACGTTCTGCGCGCCGACGTTGTCGGCCAGGATCAGCGCGTACATGGAGGCGCAGGCGGTCGCGGTATCCACGTCAGAGCCCTCGAAGCCGATGATGCCCTTCGCGGGATAGGTGGGATCCTCCAGCTGCTCCAGCTGCTGCTTGGTGACGTCGGTGGTGAACACGCCCATGTCCTCCGGGATTTCGCCGGTGGTGTAGATGTTCAGAGCCTCGTCCGCACCGATCATGGCGCCGGCGCCGATGCCGGCCACGACCTTGGCGTTGGGATGGGCCTGCAGGGTGGTCTCGACAGCGGTCTGCGCATCGGAGGCGATGATGCCGGCCTGGTTGGCGACGACCTCGTACTTGCCGGCGGCAACCTCTTCCAGACCCATCATGATGCCCTCTTCGCGCTCGAGCAGGATCTTGGTCTGGGGATAGCCGATCACGATGACCTCGGCCTTGTTGTCCTCAGAGTAGTGCTCGTTGATGAAGGCGCCGGCCAGCTTGCCGATCTCGGTGCCCAGGTAGGTGTTGTCCAGGATCCAGTTGGCGTCGGTGTTCTCCATGGGATCGTCCCAGCACATCACCTTGATGCCAGCCTCGCGGGCCTGGGCGCAGACGTCCTCGACCGCAGCCGCGTCGGAGGGATGCACCATGATCAGATCGCAGCCGGAGGAGATGAAGTTCTCGATCTGGCCGATCTGGGTGGCGGAGGAGTCGTCGCAGGCAACGATGGTGAACTCAGCGCCCGCCTCGGTCAGAACGGTGTCCAGGGCGGTCATGACGCCGGCCCAGTAGGCATTCTGCAGGGACTGGATGGTGATGCCCAGCTTCTTGCCGGACAGGATGGACAGGTCAGCCTTGGCATAGAACTCGGGGGAGGCCTGAACGCCTTCGGTCTCGCCGGTGGTCTCAGCGAGCGCGCATACGCTCATGAGCATAATGACAGCCAGGATCAGTGCAACGAGTTTCTTCATGTTTGATCTCTCCTTTTTTATTCTCTATACGCCCACTCCGGACGCATGATTCACAATCTGGAAGCCGCCTTTTCCGAAAAGGCGCAGCACGATCAGAAGCAGGTAAACGCGCCGTCAACGATGAAGTCGGAGCCGGTGGTGAAGGTGGAGGTATCGCCCGCAAGGTACACGCAGAT
>CAMBWJ010000174.1 GCA_945871545.1 uncultured Clostridia bacterium
GAGAACACCTTCTCCTGATTGGGCTCCTCCTCGCAGGGGTCGGCCACCACGTTGGCCCGGCACACGCCGCTGTCCCGGAAGCGGGCGATGACGGCCTCGCGATCTTCATCGAAGGCGGGGTCGGCGATGTGGCAGTGGGTGTCAAAGATCTTCATGCGTCTCTTTCCATAGCTCGTTTTTCAGGCTGCGGCTGAACAGGCCGTCGATGGTTTCATGCACGTCCGCGCCCCGGTAGAGCACGGCGTAGACCGCCTCGCAGATGGGCAGCTCCACCTGATGGCGCGCGCCCAGCCGGATCAGCGCGTCGGCGGTGTAGTAGCCCTCGGCCAGCTTGTCGAACTTCTCGCCGGTGACCAGCATCTCGCCGAAGCGGCGGTTGTGGCTGAAGCGGGAGAACACCGTGGCCTCGTAGTCGCCCAGGTGGCACAGACCGTAGGCCGAGAAGGGATTGCCGCCCATGGCCTCGATCAGCCGGGCGATCTCCCGGGTGCCCCGGCTCATCAGCGCGCCCTTCAGGGTGGTGAGCTTCAGGCCGTCCAGCACGCCGGCGGCAATGCCGATCACGTTCTTCGCAGCCGCGCCGATCTCGTTGCCGATCAGGTCCTCGCCGTAGTAGAAGCGGATCAGATGGCTGGAGAATTCGTTCACCAGCCGGCGCTTGACCGCCTCATCCTCGCTGTCGATGACCATGCAGTTGGGGATGCCGGCGTAGAATTCCTGCACATGGCCGGGGCCGAGCCACACGGCGACGGCGCAGGAGGGGTCGAGGTTGTCCCGGGCCACCTCGGACAGGCGGCGGCCGGTCTCGATTTCAATGCCCTTCATGCACAGCACGAAGGTCTTGTTTTTCAGGTTCAGGGGTTTCAATTGATCCATCAGGCCCTGGAGCGCCTGCGAGGGCACGGAGATCACGATGACCTCCGCGCCCTGCGCGCAGGAAAGCTCTGTGCACAGCTTTACGCTCTCGGGGAATTCCAGCAGATCATTCTTCCGTTCCGTCAGGAAGCGCTGCATGTGGGGCGAGGATGCGCGCCCGTACAGGCACAGCTCGTGGCCGATCCTGTCCAGATACCATGTGATCAGCGAGCCCCAGCGCCCGCAGCCGATGACCGTGATCTTCATCAGCCGATCTCGCTTCCGGGAGCCACGGAGCCGTCCACGGTCAGCAGCTTCACGCCGTTTTCATCCTCGGCGCACAGCAGCATGCCCTCGGAGATCTCGCCCGCCATCTTGCGCGGGGCGAAGTTGGCCACCATGACCACCGTCTTGCCCACCAGATCCTCGGGGGCATAGTACTTGGCGATGCCGGAGCACACGGTCTTGGTCACGCCGTTGCCCACGTCCAGGGTCTCCTTGAGCAGCTTGTCGCTCTTTGCCACCTTCTCGCAGGCCACGACCTTGGCTGCGATGAGCTTGATCTTCATGAAGTCGTCGAAGGAGGCGAGGCCCTCGGGCAGCTCGGCCTTCTTTTCAGCCTTCTTCTCCTGCTTCTTGGCAGGCTTTTCTTCCTTCTTTGCGGGCGCTTCCTCCTTGCCGCCATAGAGGAACTCCAGCTCCTTCTTGATATCCACGCGGGGGAACAGCGCCGCGCCCTTCACGACCTTCGTGCCGGGCTTCAGGCCGCCGAACTTCTGCACGCTCTCCCAGGTCTTGAGTTCAGGCTCGGTCACGCCCAGCTGCTCGAAGATGCGCGCCGGGGTGGAGGGCATGGTGGGATAGATGTGCACGGCGATGGCGCGGATGCACTCGGCCAGATAGTACATGCAGTTCTTCAGGCGGGGCAGGCCCTCCTCGCTCTTGCACAGCACCCAGGGCTGGTTGACGTCGATGTAGCGGTTGCAGTCGCCGATGAGCTTCCAGATTTCGGACAGCGCAAGGGAGAACTGCAGCTCATTCATGTGCTTCTCAACGATGCCCGGCAGCGCCTCGAAGCGCTCCCTCAGGGCCACGTCGGACTCGTCCTCGGCCTCCGGCGCGGGCACCTCGCCGCCGAAGTACTTCTCGATCATGGCTACGGTGCGGCTCACCAGATTGCCCAGATCGTTGACCAGATCGGCGTTCATGCGGGTCAGCAGCGCCTCGTTGGTGTAGTTGCCGTCCGCGCCGAAGGGCATCTCGCGCATGAGGTAGTAGCGCAGCGCGTCCACGCCGTAGCGCTCCACGATGGGCGCGGGGTAGACCACGTTGCCCTTGGACTTGCTCATCTTGTCGTTTCCGAACAGCAGCCAGCCGTGGCCGAACACCTGCTTGGGCAGCGGAAGTCCCAGCGCGTGGAGCATGATCGGCCAGTAGATCGTATGGAAGCGCACGATCTCCTTGCCCACCAGATGCACGTCCGCGGGCCAGTACTTATTGAACAGCGAGGGATCGTCGCTGCCGTAGCCCAGCGCGGTGATGTAGTTGGACAGCGCGTCGATCCAGACGTAGACCACGTGCTTGGGATCGAAGTCTACCGGCACGCCCCACTTGAAGGAGGTGCGGCTCACGCACAGGTCCTGAAGGCCGGGGCGCAGGAAGTTGTTCAGCATCTCGTTGGCCCTCGACGGCGGCTGGATGAAGTCGGGATGGGTCTCGATGTAGTCGATCAGCCAATCCTGATACTTGCTCATGCGGAAGAAGTAGCTCTCCTCGTGGGCGGTCTCGCAGGGGCGGCCGCAGTCGGGGCAGAGGTTGCCCTCCTTCAGCTGGGTGGGGGTCCAGAAGGCCTCGCATTCGGCGCAGTACTGGCCCTCGTATTCGCTCTTGTAGATGTCGCCCTGATCGTAGAACTGCTTGAAGATCTTCTGCACGACCTTCTCGTGGCGCTCGTCGGTGGTGCGGATGAAGTCATCGTACTCGATGTTCATCAGCTTCCACAGCTCCTTGGTCTCCGCCACGATCTTGTCCACGAACTGCTTGGGGGTCACGCCCGCGTCGGCGGCCTTGCGCTCGATCTTCTGACCGTGCTCGTCGGTGCCGGTGAGGAAGTACGCGTCATAGCCCGTCATCTTCTTGAAGCGGGTCATGGTGTCCGCCGCGACGGTGGTGTAGGTGTGGCCGATGTGCATGTTTCCCGAGGGATAATAGATCGGCGTGGTGATGTAGAATTTCGGCTTTTCGCACTGATTGCACATGTGCATGTCCCTCCTGATCGTTGATGAAAAAAGCGCCCCCTCGTGCAAAGGGGCGCTGGGATGCGCGGTACCAACCCTGTTCACCCGGACTGATGTGCGAGACCGGGCCTTGAGTCCCTTAACGCGGGGCACGCCGGGCGCTACCTATCGCGCGCGGAGCTCCGGAGCCATGTTCAGAGGCCCTGCGCCGCCGGTTCTCAGCTCCCCCGGCTCTCTTTGGGCGCGGAATCTCCCCTACTCTCTCCTTCATCGCCATTAGCTTCCATTATAATGTCCACAAATTCCCCTGTCAAGTCGGGGGAAGTTCATTTTTGTGAAGGAAAGCGTCTGCCTTCGGTTCCCGGAAAATCTTTTCCCCCTGCGAGATTGTATTTCCACCCCGGACGTTGTATAATATGAACAGATAAATGCATGTGTTACCGAAGGAGGACTTTTCATGAGCATACTGGTCACCGGCGGCGCGGGCTACATCGGCAGCCACACCTGCGTGGAGCTTCTCAACGCGGACTACGAGATCGTGATTGCGGACAACATGTACAACGCCAAGCCTCAGGCGCTGGACGCGATCCGCAGGATCACCGGCAGGGACTTCGCCTTCTATCAGATCGACCTGCGCGACCGCGCGGCCATGGAGGAGATGTTCGCGAAGGAGTCCATCGACGCGGTCATCCACTTCGCCGGGCTGAAGGCGGTGGGCGAGTCCGTGGCGAAGCCCATGGAGTACTACGACAACAACCTCTACGGCTTCCTGGTGCTGGCGGAAACCATGCAGAAGCACGGCGTGAAGAAGCTGGTGTTCTCCTCCTCAGCAACCGTCTACGGCATGAACAACCCCGTGCCCTTCCGCGAGGAGTATCCCACCTCCGCCACCAACCCCTACGGCTACACCAAGGTGATGATCGAGCAGATGCTCAACGACATCTGCGTGGCCGACCCCGAGTGGGCGGTGTGCAGGCTGCGCTACTTCAATCCCATCGGCGCGCACGAGTCCGGCCTGATCGGCGAGGATCCCAACGGCATCCCCAACAACCTGCTGCCCTACGTGGCGCGGGTGGCTGCGGGGAAGCTGAAGGAGCTCTCCGTATTCGGCGACGACTATGACACCCCCGACGGCACCGGCGTGCGCGACTACATCCACGTGGTCGACCTGGCGAAGGGCCATCTGGCGGCGCTGAAGTACATCGAGACGAACAAGGGCAGCGAGGCCGTGAACTTGGGCACCGGCAACGGAACCAGCGTCCTGGAGATCGTGCGCGCCTTCGAGAAGGCCAGCGGCCGCAAGGTGCCCTACCGCATCGTGGCGCGCCGCGCGGGCGACATCGCCACCTGCTACGCCGATCCCCGCAAGGCCGAGGAGAAGCTGCACTGGCACGCCGAGAAGAACATCGACGACATGTGCCGCGACGGCTGGCACTTCCAGGAGATGCAGGAGCAGGGCTGACGCGCGCTGCAGATCGTCGCATCCGCAGAAAGCGAAGGACACCGGTGGACAGTTTCTGTCCGCCGGTGTCCTTTTATAACGCTGAGCCCGGCTTCATACCGGGCTTTCGCCGTCGATCGCCTCCTGCGGATCGTCCTGCAATTTCAGATAGCGCCGCAGCTCGCGGATGTACTGCTGACCCAGCGGCGAGAGGCGGATGTTCTTCCGGGTGATGTAGCCGATGTCCATCACGCTGTTGGGATTGTCCGCATCCGCCTCATAGGGCACGGCGATGAAATCCCCGCCGTTGAGTTCCTCGCAGATGATGCCGGAGCACAGCGTGTAGCCGTTCAGCCCCACCATCAGGTTCAGCGCGGTGGCGCGGTCGCAGATCCGGATGGTGCGGCTGTATTCGTTGGTGGAGAGGATCTCCTCTGCGAGGTAGAAGCTGCTGCCCT